>DATHEV010000181.1:0-2785 GCA_035318405.1 Iamia sp. | reverse complement strand
CAGCCTCACCCAGCGCCAGGCCGCGGCCCACGTCGGCATCTCCCACGGCCACTACGGCGATCTCGAGGCCGGGCGCCGCCACCCGTCGCTCGCCGTGGCCCAGCGGCTCGTCGCCTTCTTCGACATCCGGCTCGAGGCCCTGTGCGTCGTGACCACCGTCGCCGAGCCCGAAGAGACGGCCCCGGCGTCCCCGGGGACGCCAGAGGCCCTGGAGACGCCGGAGGCCGAGCCGTGAGCGCTCGGGGGCGGGGGCCGCCGCGGCCGGGCTCCAGTGGGCTCCAACCGACCTCCAAGGGCGCAGTGGGACAACAGGGTCGTCCCCACGGAGGTCCCAGTGCCCACCACGTCGTCCCCCTGGGCGAGCCCGTCGAGCCCGGCGGGTCGCCGTCTGCTGCTGGCCGAGCCCTCGACGCTCGACGCCATCCCCGTCCTCGACGACGCCACCCTCGCCCACGGCGCTGCCCTGGTCGCCGTCTCTGCCGCTCCGACCGCCCCTGCGCTGGCTCCCGCTCATCCGTCGACCGCGTCCCCGGGAGCGTCGGCCCGGTCGTACCGGCCGCGCCGCCGACGCGCGGCCCAGCGGGGCCTCGTCGCCGCCGCCCTGGCGATCGGGGCGCTGGCGGTTGGCGCCCTGTCCGTCCTCGACCGGCCGGCGTCCTCCGTCGCCTCTGCCCACGGCGCCCCAGCCGCCCCAGCCGCCCCGATCGCCCTGGGTCGCGCCGCCGGGGCGATGGTCGAGGCGGCGGCACCCGACGCCCCGGTGGCCGACGGGCAGGTCGTCATCGGGCTGATCGACCCGACCGAGACCCTGCTGGCCACACCGGGCGGCGACGCCATGGCGGCGCTGGGCCACCGACTGGGCACCTCGGCCGCCCTCGCCGTCGAGGAGCGCTCGGCCCGCGGATCCCGGCAACGGGTGTGACGCGGATGTGACGATCATGGCGGTCGCACGGCGACCGATCGCCTACCCGCGGCGGACGATGCGGCGCAGGGCGAGCAGCGAGGGGAACCCCACGACGAACGTCTGCCGGGTCCAGTGCGCCACCGGCAACCCGTGGCGGGCGGCGGTGCGCCGGGCCGCGGCGGCCTCGCCGACGTGGAGCACCAGGGTCAGGCCCAGCAGGCCCTTGAGCGCTGGCCGGGACGGCAGCGGCGCCCTCGCCTGGGCGGCGGCGTGGGCGGTCGGGCTCAGCGCCAGCACCGTCAGGGCGGCGACCCCGCCGTCCAGCAGGACGAACCAGGCGAGCGACGGGCGGGTCGGCAGCGGCGGGGCCATGAGGTCCGATCGTAGGGGCGGCCGGCGGAGCCGTCCCGGGCCGCCCCACGACCACTGTGACGCCCTTCACGCAACGTGATCTTGCGTTTCGTAACCGGTCTGTCATATCTTGGCGCCTCAAGCCGCCGGGGAGCCCTCCCCCCAACGAGCAACGTCGCTCGAACCGGGCTCTCCCGCTCCCCCGTCAGGATCCTGCGCAGCAGGGACGGGGCCGGGCAGGCGGGACGATCTCTCAAGGAGTCCGCATACGTGAAGCGCTTCGCCCTCTCTCTGGCCGTGGTGGTCGGCCTCATCGTCGGCCTCAGTGCCTGCGACGAGCAGACGACGGTCCAGATGGCGATCCAGCAGAGCTTCCCGGAGAAGACCACCCACGCCAAGGCGGTGCGGGTGGCGGACTGCGAGTCCGACCTCAACCCTCGGGCCGTGAGCGCCGGTGGCAAGAACCACGGCCTCTTCCAGATCAACAGCGTGCACAAGCCCACCGTCGAGCGCATGGGCTACAAGTGGGACCAGATCTACGACCCCTACGTGAACGCCAAGGTCGCCCGCAAGATCTTCAACGACGCCGGCAAGACCTGGTCGCCGTGGGGTTGCCGGAACGCCTGAGCGTCCGCACCCAGAACGCCTGACCGGAGGCGGCGTCCCCACGGGGGCGCCGCCTCCGGCGCGTCCGGAACCCTGTGACCCACGCCCTGGTGGTCTCCCTACCTACCGGTAGGTAGGGTGGAGGGATGGAGCACGCTGCCCTTCTGACCGAGCTCACCCCCACCCTCGAGACGCTGGTCGATCGCCACCTGGCCAAGACCAAGGAGTGGTTCCCCCACGAGATGATCCCGTGGGACCGGGTGGACGGCTCGACGGGCGCCATGGAGTGGTCCGACGACGAGGCCCCGCTGCCCTCGGCGGTCCGCAGCTCGCTGTTCGTCAACCTGCTGACCGAGGACAACCTCCCGTACTACTTCAACACCATCGACCGGATGTTCGGCGCCGGCGACGCCTGGGGCGTCTGGGCCCGACGCTGGACGGCGGAGGAGGGGCGGCACTCGATCGTGATCCGCGACTACCTCACCGTCACCCGGATGATCGACCCCGTGGCCCTCGAGCGGGCCCGCATGCACCAGGTCTCGCACGGCATCGTGCCCGAGCCGGTGACGCCGGTCGACGGCCTCGTCTACGTGGCCCTCCAGGAGCTCGCCACCCGCATCGCCCACCGGTCGACGGGCAAGCTGCTCGACGACCCGGCCGGCTACGCCGTGATGGCCCGCGTCGCGGCCGACGAGAACCTCCACTACCTGCTCTACCGGGATCTCGTCTCCGCCGCCCTCGAGCTCGACCCCTCGGCTGTCGTCGAGGCCATCGAGCGCCAGGTCACCGAGTTCGAGATGCCCGGCACCGGCATCGTCGACTTCGCCAGCCACGCCCTGGCCATCGCCAAGGCCGGGATCTACGACCTCCAGGTCCACCACGAGCAGATCCTCGTGCCCGTGGTCCTGCGCCACTGGGCCATCG
>DATHEV010000180.1:0-3935 GCA_035318405.1 Iamia sp. | reverse complement strand
CGCGGGTGCTGGCCACCTGCTCGTCGGGCCCCGGCATCGGGCGCCTGTCCTTCGACGACCTGATGCTCGAGAAGCGCTGGTCCCCCTGGCGGGCCTACACCCAGTCGAAGCTGGCCAACATCCTCTTCACCGCCGAGCTGGGCCGCCGGTCCGGGGCGACCGGCCTCCGGCCCAACTGCTACGCCCCGGGGTTCATCGGGACGGACTGGGGTCGGGACTACCCGTTCTTCCGGGCCGTCTACCGGTTGACCAAGGGCTTCGAGTTCGCCTCCGCCGATGCGGGGGCCGCCACCCTGGTCACGCTGGCCAGCGAGCCGTTGGGCGCGGAGAGCTGTGGCGAGTTCCTGATGGGCGGGAAGGTCAAGAACCCGGGCAAGCGGGCGACCGACGTCGACGCCGCCGGCCAGCTGTGGGAGCACAGCGAGCGACTGCTGGGGATCGCCTGATGGCCGCCGTGTCGGGTGGGCCCGTGGCCGTGGTGACCGGCGGTGCGGCCGGGATCGGCGAGGCGATCAGCCGAGCTCTGGCGAACGCCGGGTTCGAGGTCGCCCTCTGGGACGTCGATCTCGTCGGGGCATCGAAGGTGGCCGCCGGGCTCCCCACGCCCGCCATCGCGCTCGAGGTCGACGTCACCGACCGCGCTTCGGTCGAGGCGGCGTTGGTTCGGGTGGAGGCCGAGCTCGGCCCGGTCGATGTCCTCGTCAACAACGCCGGCGTCGACAAGATCGAGTCGTTCTTCGAATCGGAGGAGCCGACCTGGGGTCGGGTCGTCGCTGTGAACTTCGTCGGGGCCATCCGCTGCTGTCACGTCGTCGTGCCGGGGATGGTCGAGCGCCGGCGCGGGCGCGTCGTCAACATCGCCTCCGATGCAGGGCGGGTGGGCGGTGGCGGGGTCGTGTACTCCGGGACCAAGGGGGCGCTCATCGCCAGCAGCAAGGCGCTGGCCGGCGAGGTGGCCCGGTACGGGGTGACGGTCAACTGCATCGCCCCCGGTCCGGTGGAGACCGCCTTCCTGCAACAGGTGCGGGACTACGACGACCGCATCTACGCCATGATGGCCAAGGCCATCCCGATGCGGCGGGTCGCGGTGCCGGACGACATCGCTCCGGCCGTCGTGTTCCTCGCGTCCGACGGTGCCGGCTACATCACCGGCCAGACCCTGTCCGTCAACGGTGGGCTGTCGATGGCCTGACCGGTCCGGGCGCCGGTCACGAATGGCGCGAGGACAGTGTCAGCCACAGTACGATCCGACTGTCCTGGTCGCCCGACCGGGTCATCTACTCGAATCGAACAGGAGCACCCCGTGGCCTACGTCTCGGCGGAGGATCGTCGCCGGCGGATCATCGAGGCGGCCATCGACGTGATCGCCACGGAGGGCTTGTCCCGCGCGACCACCCGCCGCATCGCGGATCGCGCCGAGGCCCCCCTCGGTGCGCTGCACTACTGCTTCCGCAACAAGGACGAGATGATGGAGCTCGTCCTCGCCCAGGGCAGCAGCACGATCCAGGCCGCGTTCGAACCGGTCGATCCCACGGCGGGGGTCGAGGCCACCATCCGGGCCGCCGTGACCGCCTATTGGAGGTGGATCCGCGACAACCTCGGGCTGAACCTGGCGATGATGGAGCTCCTGATGTGGGAGATCCGCCGGGACAAGCACGGCAAGGCCTTCTACGACGCCGTCAACGATCCGTACGGGGGCCAGCTCCTCCGGGACAAGATCGCCGCCGCCGCCGAGCTCGAAGGGGTGACCCTCGAGGTCTCGCCGCGGGAGATCGTGCGGTTCATGATCCACCGGTTCGATGGCCTGGTGTTCGAGTACGCCGCATCCCGGAGCAAGGCGGCGTGCGAACGTCAGGCCGTCCTGCTCGCCGACGCGCTCATCGCCATCAGCCAGCCCAAGGTCGCCGCCACTTCTTGATCAACTGACTTGATCATACGACCAAGGCTCTTCTAGCGTCCCGGTGTGATCACACACCCATCAACAGGGAGCGGCCCCACATGAAGTACGGCCTGGCATTCGCAAACGTGCCGTTCGGGACCGCCGAGGGCGCCAAGGCGCTGGCATCGGCGGCCGAGGACACGGGCATCGAGTCGGTCTGGACGGTGGAGCACGCGTGCCTCCCGGCCGGGTACCAGTCGGTCTACCCGTACTCCCCCGATGGTCGGATGGTCGGTGACATCAAGGCGCCGCTCGTGGACTCGTTCATCTGGCTCGCCTACATGGCGGCCGTCACCACGAACCTCCGGCTGGCGACCGGGGTGGCGATCCTGCCGCAGCGCAACGTCGTGTACACGGCGAAGGAGATCGCCAGCCTGGACCACCTGTCCGGTGGGCGGGTGATCCTCGGCGTGGGCTCGGGGTGGAACCGCGAGGAGTTCGGCGCGGTCGGCGTCCCGTTCGACCGGCGCGGCGCCCGGCTCGACGAGTACATCCGGGCCCTCCGCGTTCTCTGGACCGAGGACGAGCCCACCTTCGCGGGTGAGTTCGTGCAGCTCGACCGGGCCATCTGTCGTCCGCAGCCGGCCCAGGGGTCGGTGCCGATCGTGATCGGGGGTCACACGGAGCGAGCGGCCCGCCGGGCGGGCGAGCTGGGCGACGGCTTCTTCCCGGGGACGGCGGACCAGGACCTGCTCGAGCGGCTCATCGCCGTCATGCGGCGGAGCGCCGAGGACGCCGGCCGGGACCCGGCCGCCATCGAGGTGACGGCGTTCGGCGCCACGGATCCGGCCGGGATCGACCACCTGCGCTCGCTCGGGGTGTCCCGCACGATGGTCCCGCCGATGGCCTTCGATCCCGTGAGCATCCGCGGGGCGCTCGAGGACTTCGCCGAGAACGTGATCCAGAAGGCCGCCTGACCCCTACCAGTACTCCTCGACGTGGACGTTGCCCACGTGGCCGC
This sequence comes from Iamia sp., assembly GCA_035318405.1. Classification (GTDB taxonomy): domain Bacteria; phylum Actinomycetota; class Acidimicrobiia; order Acidimicrobiales; family Iamiaceae; genus Iamia. Next base: position 1,035 of record DATHEV010000180.1, on the reverse strand, counting down.
GGCGGTCGAGCGTGAAGCCCTGGTCGGCCAGGAGCTCCACCACCCCGGTCACCTCCGGGTAGCGCACGGTCCCGTCGACGTCCTCCGGGAGGCCGATCATCGCCGGGTTGCCACAGAGGAACGCATGGGTCGTGGCCGGGTCGAGGTCGACACCGCCCTCGCGCTCGAGGGCCCCCGAGGCGACGAGGTCCTGGACGTACCGCTTCGGGGTGTCGGCCTCCCGTGTCGGCAGGGGCAGGTAGCGGTAGCTCGGGTAGAGGGCCTCGAGCCGCCGGTGCTGGTCGAGGTAGCCGAGGTCCGCCCACTGGCGCACCGAGACGGCGGACACGATGGGGCCCCGGTGTCCCTTGCGCAGAAGCTCGGTGATCATGGCGTTGTGCGGTGCCTCGCCGGTGCCGGTGGAGAAGAACACGACGGCGTCCTCCGGGCTGGTGACGGGGCCGAGGGTGTAGCGCCCGGCGACCTTGGCGCCCAGGTGGACGCGGTCACCGGGTCGCTTGCACGCCAGGCGCGGGGTGAGCCCGGGCACGTTGTCGTCGGTCGGCGGGACGAGGACGATGTAGAACTCGAGCTCGTCGGAGCCGAGGTCGCCCGTCAGGTAGCCGTGGTCGTCCCACATGCGGCTGGATATCGAGTACGACCGCCGCACCACCTTGTCCCACCGTTCCTCGAGGCCGACGTCCTCGGCATCGTCGATGCGCTCCTCCCAGTAGCCGAGGCCGAGGGATGCGTACTGCCCGGGCCGGTGGGAGACGCCGCCCAGGTCCGGCCGCACGCGGAGCCTCCACAGGTCCGAGTGGGCCGGCTCGAAGGTGGTGATGGTGGCGTTGTAGTGCTCGGCGCGGAGGTCCTCGATGAGCGTCGTGAAGCGCCGGCGGCGGGCGACCGGCGACCGGGCCGGGGGGATCGTGGCGCTGGGGACCCGTCCCGCCACGGCGTCGACGTCGACGGCGCCATCGAGGAAGAGGACCGCTCCGGAGGCCGTCGCCGCCGCGGTGAGCCCGATCGCGCCCGGCCCGACCACCTCGGACGGCG
>DATHEV010000179.1:0-5136 GCA_035318405.1 Iamia sp. | reverse complement strand
CCCGCCGCCCACCCCGAAGAGGCCCGACGTGAACCCGGCCACCAGCCCGGCCCCGACCACGGCGAGCCAGGGGATCGGGGCCCGCTCGGGCTCGGAGGCGGCCGCCGACGGGACCGCGGCGGGGGTCGTCACCCGCCCACGTTGGCCGGGCTGGGCGATGCGCGCAACGTGGGTCGACGGGGGCGCGCCCGACTGGTCGAAGTGCCCGCTGGTGGTTTGGGTGCGGTGGGTTACCGGTCGGTAGCCTCGGCGGCCATGGGCATCCAGACCGTCGGCATCGTGGGCTCCGGGATCATGGGATCCGGCATCGCGGAGGTGGCGGCCAAGGCCGGTCACACCGTCGTGCTGCGGTCGCGGAAGCAGGAGACGGCCCAGGCCATGGTGGCCGGGCTGGAGAAGAGCCTGAACAAGCAGGTCGACAAGGGCCGCCTGTCCGCCGAGGACCGCGACGCCGTCCTGGGCCGGGTCTCCGCCACCGACCAGATCAGCGACCTGGCCGACTGCGACCTGGTGATCGAGTCCGTCGTCGAGGACCTCGACGTCAAGCGGGCCCTGTTCGCCGAGCTCGACGCCGCCGTCAAGCCCGACGCCATCCTCGCCACCAACACCTCGACCCTCCCGGTCGTCGAGATGGCCGTCGCCACTGGCCGGCCCGACCAGGTCGTCGGCGTCCACTTCTTCAACCCCGCCCCCATGATGAGCCTGGTCGAGATCATCGCCCCGCTCACCGCCTCCGACGCCACCGTCGAGGCCGTCACCGCCTTCGCCTCGGCCTGTGGCAAGGACCCGGTGCAGGTCAAGGACCGGGCCGGCTTCATCGTCAACGCCCTCCTCTTCCCGTACCTCAACAACGCGGTGCGGATGCTCGAGAACGGCACCGCCTCCCGGGACGACATCGACAGCGCCATGAAGGGCGGCTGCAACTTCCCGATGGGGCCGCTGGCGCTGCTCGACCTGGTCGGGCTGGACACCTCGCTGTCGATCCTCGAGGCGCTCTACGCCGAGTTCGCCGACCCGAACTACAGCCCCGCCCCGGCCCTGCGCCGTCTGGTCGCCGCCGGCCAGCTCGGCCGCAAGTCCGGCCAGGGCTTCTACACGTACTAGGTCTCGTCGGAGATCTCGCTGCGCTCGTTTCTTCCTCTCGTCAGAAGCCTCGCTTCGCTCGTTTCTTCCTCGAACTGACGGTCCCTCGCTTCGCTCGGGGCTGTCCCGACGGCCTCCGCCTCGTTCCTCGCCTCCGGCCGTCCCCTTCTGGGGGAGACCCCCAGACCCCCAGCGGCTGCGCCGGGCGATGCGTCCTCCGTGCTGCTCGCGCCGGTCGGTACGCCGCGGCCTGGTCGAGGAACCCCACGGTCGGCGCCTCGGCGATGCGGCGTCGGACGTTGCCGCGGGCATGATGCGGCGGTGGAGCCGACGGCCGACGATGCGCAGGAGTCGAACCTGGAGCTGGCGCGCGCTCTGGGGGAGGCGACCGGGGGCGAGGAGCGGCTGACGGTCGGCCAGGCCCGCCGGCTGGCCGGGCTGGCCGGGCGCTCGGCGCGAACCGCCGGGGCCCGGGCCGTGGCCTCGGGGCGATGGCTGGCCGACGTGGCGGTCGACGTCCCCGCCCACATCCCGGTGCGCGATCTGGCCACGCTGCGGATCCACCACGACGGCCTGTCCGGCGCCTACCTGGCTCGGCCCCTCATCCGGAACGCCAGCCTCACCAGCGCCGCTGTCGGGGCGTCGACGGGGGCCCTGGCGGCGGCGTCGGAGGCCAACCCGGCGACGTGGGCCACCCTCCCGCTCGAGCTGGCCATCGAGACCCTCATCGTGGTGGGCGTCGAGATGAAGCTGGCCGGCGAGCTCCACGAGGCGGCTGGCTACCAGGTCGCCCACGACCTGCGGGCCCACGGCCCGCTCCTCGCCCGGGCCTGGTCCGAGACCCGGGGCATCGACCCGAGCGAGCTGGCCCGGCTGGCCCGGCCCGGTGGCACGGGGATGGTGGCCCAGACGGCGTCGGAGATCCTGGGCCGGTCGGCGCGGGACCAGCTCACCCTCCAGATCCGGCGCCGGCTGATGCGCCGGGCCGGGCGCAACACGGTCACGTTCGTCCCGCTCATGGCCGGGGCCGTGGCCGGCGGCGAGCTCAACCGCCGGGCCACCCGCCGGTTCGGGGTGGCCATGGCGCGGACCCTCGGCATCCCGCCGCCCTGACCGTGGCCGCCGTCGACCCGGGACCGTCGCGGTGGGCCTTCGGCTCGCCCCTCGATGCCGACCCCGAGGGGCCGGTGGCCATCGGCGCCGACCTCGAGCCCGCCACCATCCTCGCCGCCTACCGCGCCGGGGTCTTCCCCATGCCCGTCCACCGCGGGCGCACGCTGGCGTGGTGGTCGCCCGACCCGCGAGGCGTCATCCCGCTCGACGGGCTCCACGTCAGCCGGTCGCTGGCCACGTCGGTCCGGCGGCACCACACCACCGTTGACGCCGCCTTCGACGTCGTGCTGGCCAGCTGCGCCGACCCCCGCCGGCCCGGCGGCTGGATCACCCGGGGGATCAAGCGGGCCTACACCCGGCTCCACGAGCTGGGGTGGGCGCACAGCGTCGAGGCCTGGACCGACGACGGGCGGCTGGCCGGCGGCCTGTACGGCCTGTCGATCGGCGGCCTCTTCGCCGGCGAGTCGATGTTCCACCGGGAGACCGACGGGTCCAAGGTCGCCCTCGTCGGTCTGGTCGAGCGGCTGCGGGAGGGCGGCGCCGAGCTGCTCGACGTCCAGTGGACCACCCCGCACCTCGTCTCCCTCGGAGCCGTCGACGTGCCCCGGGCCCGCTACCTCGACCTCCTGGCCGCGGCCGTCGACCGCCCGCCGCCGGCCGCCCTGGAGCGCCCCGGCCGGGCCCCGGCCCCCGGCCGCCGCTGACCCGGGCGTCCGCCCCGCCGCGATCGCCGGGCCTCACCACCCTGACCTGGGGCCCCATCGGCGCCGCCCGGGGCGCCGACCCGGGGGCCCGCCACCGTCGCACTTGCGTAGTCACCACTCATGACCGGGGGGCCGGACGTGCGTACCGTCACCCTCGCTGAGCTGATCAGTCCGGCCGGACCCGTCCGGCGTCTCGTGCGGGAGACGCCGGGCGGTTCCGCCCCCCGGGCCGGTGTCCGGGCCGCGTTGCGCCGGTCAGCCGAGCACGAGTGCGCTCGGGTGACGGCGCGGGGTGGCAAGATCAGGGTCACCTCGCCGACCTACGGCGGCCCCCTGGAGAGCCATGACCACCGAGAACCTCGTCTCCGACCCCGCATCGGGCCTCTTCAGCGAGGCGATGCTGCGGGCGTTGCTGCCGTCGCGGGTCGCCACCGCCCGGCGCACGCTGCGCCAGCTGGGCCTGATCCTGGTGGCGGTCGCCGACGGCCCCGAGCCCGACCAGGTGGCCGACGAGGTCCGTCGCGCCATCCGCGACTCCGACATGGCCGCCCGGCTCGACGACGGCACCGTCGCCATCGTCCTCGAGTTCACGCCCAGCGAGGGCTGCCTGGTCGTGGTCGAGCGGCTCCAGCGCCAGATCGCCGACGACCACCCCGACGCCCACGTCCGCTCCGGCGTCGCCTGCTACCCGGCCCACGCCATCTCCGCCGAGGAGCTCGTCGACGTGGCCCAGCAGGCCCTGGCCCGAGCCCACGACGGCAGCGCCGCCATCGCCCCCGTCCCCGATTGAGGATGTGAGGTACTCCGAACGCCCGGGCCCCTAGGTGGGGGCGCCGTGGTCGCCGCCGGTTCGGTGCTCGCCATGGCTCCGGCCGTGCTCGGCTCGCTGCGCTCGCGTCCGGATCGGCCTCCGCTGCTGCGCTCCGCTGGCGGCGACGACCACGGCGCCTTGGGGTGTCTGGCCGCCCACCTCATGGATGCTTGCGCCCTGGTCGGCCCGATGTCCCCATCGGGCGCGCAAGGATGTGCGGATGAGCTGGTCGGCCGTAGGCCCCGTCAGGCGTCGACGGGTGTGCGGATGAGGTTGCTGGGTCGTACGGCCCCTTTAGTGCAGGTGAACGCGGCCGATCCTTCTCGGGTGACCCATCGCGCCGCACCGGGGGTGATCTTCGGCTGCCTCGGACTCGTCCTGGCCGTGCTCGCCATGACCACCGAGCAGGCCTGGCTGGCCGGTGCCGCCGGCATCGCCGCCCTCGCCGCTGGTCTCTTCACGCTCGGCCTGGCGGACCGGCTGCGCCGGGCGCGCGCCGAGGCCGACGAGGCCTCCCACAGCGCCGAGGTGGCCCGAGCCGAGAGCGACGGCATGGCCGCCCGTGCCGCCCGCTTCGAGGCCGAGGCCCTCCAGGCCCGGGCCCAGGTGCCCGTCGACCTGACCATCGGCCTCGGGAACCGGGGCGGGCCCTCCGCGGCCGACCTCACCCGGGTCACCGACGGGGAGACCGGCCTGTTCAACACCGCCTTCTTCGCCGTCACGCTCGACAAGCGGGTCTCGGCCGCCCGCCGGGGCCTCCGCCCCCTCGCTCTCGCCCTGCTCGAGCCGGTGACCGGCGTGGCCGACGACGCCCCGGCCCCGGCGATGGGCCGCTCCGTGGCCGACTGTCTGGTCGAGACGCTGCGGGACTCCGACATCGCCTGCCGGCTCGATCAGGGTCTGGTCGCCCTCATCCTCGAGGACACCCCCGAGAACGGTGCCGTCTGGACCGTCGAGCGGGTCCGTCGCCGGCTCGCCGCCAACGCCGGCGAGGTGACCCTCCGGGCCGGCATCGCCTGCTACCCGGCCCACGCCTTCGACGCCGACCAGCTCCTCGCCGCCGCCCAGGTGGCCCTCGGCTCGGCCCGGGACTGGCGCCAGGACCGCATCGAGGTCGCCGCCCTCCCCGACGACTGAGGCAGCTCAGCCCCCGCCCACCGCCTGCGCGACGCCTGCGGCGATGGCGGCCGAGAGGCCCATGCCGCCCACGAGGGCGCTGGCCATGACGAAGATCATGGTCCGGAACGCGTCCTTCATCGTCTCCTCGATCTTCGTCTCGAGGGAGGCGAAGCCGAGCTGCATCTCGTGGCGCAGATCGGTGAGATCGGTCTTGGTGGCGGGGCTGTCCGCCTCGCTGGCGGGGAACTCGGACATGAGGGCTTCGGTCTCCTCCTCGCCGATGACGGGCGCGAGGGACGTGTGGAT
>DATHEV010000178.1:0-8449 GCA_035318405.1 Iamia sp. | reverse complement strand
GAGCTCGACCGCCGGGGCGTCGTCGACTTCGACGAGCAGATCTGCGCCGCCATCGAGGCCCTGCTCACCGACGGCGCCCTCCGCCAGGACATCCAGAGCCGTCACCGGCACCTCCTGGTCGACGAGCTCCAGGACCTGACGCCGGCCCACGTCGTGCTGGTCCGCCTGGTCGCCGGGCCCCCGCTCGACGTCTTCGGTGTGGGCGACGACGACCAGGTCATCTACGGCCACGCCGGCGCCGACCCCCGCTTCCTCATCGACTTCGCCACCTGGTTCCCGGGCGGGGGCGAGCACGCCCTCGAGGTCAACCACCGGTGCGCCGCCCCCATCGTCGAGGCCGCCGCCACGTTGCTGTCGTACAACCACCGGCGGGTGGCGAAGGTGATCCGCGCCCGGCCCGACGCCGACGCGTCGCCCGCCGCCGTCCACCTCGTCGCCCACGGCCCCTCCGAGGGGGCCGGCGCCCTGGTGGCGGCGGTGCAGGGGTGGCTCTCCGAGGGGCGGTCGCCGTCGGACATCGCCGTGCTCACCCGGGTCCACGCCCTGCTCCTGGCCCCGGTCGTGGCCCTGGCCGAGGCCGGCATCCCGGTGCGGGCCACCGTCGGCACCGAGCTGCTCGAGCGCACCGGCGCCCGGGCCGCCCTCGCCTACCTCCGCATCGCCGCCGACCCCACCGCCATGGCGCCCGACGACCTGGCCGAGGTCTACCGGCGGCCGAGCCGGGGGCTGCCGCAGTGGATCACCAAGTGGTTCCGGCGTCCGATGACCGTGGCCGACGTGGCCGCCATCGCCGACCGGATCGACGACGTCAAGGTCTCGGCCAAGGTCACCGAGCTGGCCACCGCCCTGGGCATCGTGGCGACGGCGGGAACCGGCACCACCCGCGAGGCGCTCGAGGTCATCCGCGACCGGATCGGGCTGGGCGAGGCCATGGAAGGCCTCGACCGGTCCAAGGGCGGCGAGGGGTCGAGCCAGCTCGACGATCTCGAGGCCCTGCTCCAGGTGGCCGACCTCCATCCGTCGCTCGAGGGGTTCGAGCCCTGGCTGCGGCGGGCGCTGTCGGGCACCTCGGCCCGGGGTCCGGCCGTCACCCTCTCGACCGTCCACCGGGTCAAGGGGCGCGAGTGGCCGTGCGTGGCCGTCGCCGGGGTCACCTCCGGGCTGCTGCCGCACCGGCTGGCGGCCGACGAGGAGGAGGAGCGCCGGGTCCTCCACGTGGCCATCACCCGGGCCCGGCAGCGGGTCGTGGTGCTGGGCGACGAGAGCCGGCCGTCGCCCTTCCTGGCCGAGCTGACCGGCGCCGCGCCCCACACCCTGGCTCCGTCGCCGATCGTGCGGCCCGGCGCCCGGACGGCCGCCGCCTCGGCTTCGTCGTCGGGCCGGTCGCGCTCCGAGGGCGGCCGGGCCCCGAAGGGCGACCCGTTGGAGGGCGAGGAGGCGGCCCGCGAGGAGCGCCTCAAGGCCTGGCGCCGCGAGCGCAGCCAGGCCGACGCCGTCCCCGCCTACGTCGTCGCCTCCGACGCCACCCTCCGCGCCATCGCCCAGCGCGCCCCCACCACCCCCCGCGAGCTCGCCACCTGCCCCGGCATCGGCCCCGCCAAGCTCGACAAGTACGGCGACGCCATCCTCGCCCTCATCCCCACCCCCACCTGACCCGCCCTCCCGCCGCCGCCCGCCCGGCAGGTTGCCGAGATTGGCCGCCCGGGTGACCGCCTCTCGTCCTCGCCGGGTCGCACCGGGGTCGCCCGCCCGGCCCGGGTGTGCCCCCAGGTCTGGCGGCGGCCGAAGTGGGCCGCCCGGGTGACCGGCTCTGATCGTCGCCGGGTCGCACCGGGGTCGCCCGCGCCGCCCGGGTGTGCCCCACGTCCGGCGGCGGCTGAAGTGCGCCGCCCGGGTGACCGGCTCTGATCGTCGCCGGGTCGCACCGGGGTCGCCGGCGCCGCCCGGGTGTGCCCCACGTCCGGCAGGAGTCCCCGTGACTCCGAACTGGGTGGTAAACGGCCAGCAGACGACGGTCCGGCCACCCAGGGGCCGTTTCCCACCCTGTTCGGACCGGAGGATGACACCCGCCTCTGCCACCCGGACGAGGCGGGTCCCGGCAGGAGACTGAGGTCCGAGCGGGTGGGCCCCGACCCGGATCGGGGGCCGAGACCCGGGTGCCAACTGCCGAGTCGGGGACGCAGCCCCGTGGGCGAACTGGTCAGACGGTGCGCCCGCAGGGCTGGGACGTGACCTGTTCGTCCGTGGGCGGGGGCCCAAGACCGACCTGCGCGATGGGAACGAGGCCGCGCGTGGATCCACACTCACGGCGTGTCGGCGGGCCATCGCCGTTCGACTGCTGAGGGTCGGTCGTACCGATGGCTGGGTACGGCGGGTGGAGCCTTGCGGTGGTCGTGGTCAGCTCGGCTCTGTGAGCCGTCGTTGCGTCGTCTCGCGGCCCTGGCCTGCGTCGCCGGTTCACCCGTCGTCACGGGGCGATCTGGACCCGGATCTCGCAGAATTCTCCGTGATCACTGGCATGAGTTCCCGTTTCTCGGGTAGGATACGGGTCATGATCGAGGACCTCACCGACGCCGTGGACAGGCTCGACCTGCCCGTCGACGGTGACGCCCTCGCCGCGGTCCTGGCCGTCCGCGACCGGCTCGAGGCCAAGATCGTCGAGGCCGTGTGCGCCTTCGATGACACCAACGAGTGGGACACCCAGGAGGGGTGCGCCTCCATGGGCGCCTGGCTGCGCGTCCGCGGGCGGATGACCGCCTCCGACGCCGCCCGCCTGGCCCGCACCGCCCGCCGGCTCCGCTCGCTTCCGACCCTGCGGAAGGCGTGGCTCGACGGGACCATCTCCGGTGGCCACGTCGCCGCGGTGGTGGCCAACCTCACCGACCGGACCGCGCCGATGTTCGCCGCCCAGGAGGACGACCTCGTCCCGGTCCTGGCCAACGCCGAGATCACCGCGGCGGTGGCGGCCATGAAGACCTGGGCGGCCATGGCCAAGGAGCTGTTGGACGACGACCCGGGTGAGCCCGACCCCGACCGCACCGCCCACCTCTCCCCGACGCTCTCGGGCGGACGGCTCGATGCGAACTTGGAGCCCGAGGCGTTCCACGCCGCCCAGACGGCGCTGCGGTTGGCGATGGGGACCAAGACCGACGACGACCCCCGCACCATCACCCAACGCCGCCACGACGCCCTCGCCGAGGTCTTCACCCACTACCTCGACCACCAGACCACCCGCCTCGGCGGACGCCACCGACCCCACCTCAACGTCACCATCGGCCTCGACACGCTGCTCGCCGCCAAGGGCCAAGGGACCTTCGACGACGCCACCCCCATCACCGCGGTCGAGGCCCGCCGCCTCGCCTGCGACGCCAACATCCACCGCGTCATCACCCGCGGCGACAGCAGCGTCCTCGACTACGGACGGGCCACCCGCACCATCTCCGCCGCCCTCTTCTCCGTCCTCTGCCTCCGAGACAAGGGCTGCCGGTACCCCGGCTGCGACCGACCCGCCCACATGACCGACGGCCACCACATCCAACACTGGATCGACCACGGCCAGACCGCCCCCGACAACCTCGTCCTGCTCTGTCGACGCCACCACCAGGTCATCCACCGCCCCGGCTGGACCATCGAACTGGGACCCGACGCCACCGTCACCGTCACCACCCCCCACGGACGACGACGAACCAGCCACCCACCCGACCCGGCGATCCTCGCCGCCTGAGTCGGCGTTCCGGGGTGGTGGGGTCCGTAAGTGATACTGGCGGCATGGGACTGTTCTCACGCAAGCGGTCACGGGCGGATGAGGCCGACGTCGATGCCGGCGAGGGCGAGGACCTCGACGAGGTCGACGCCCTCATGGCCGACGCCGCCACCGACGACGCCGACCCCGAGGACGACGAGGTCGCGGCCGTCGAGGTCGACGCCGAGCCGGCCGACGACGCCGACGATGACGAGAGCGGCGACGACACCGACACCGACTCCGATGTCGACACCGGCACCGACTCGGACGGCGATGCCGATGGCACCGACGTCGACGGCACCGACGGCGACGGCGACTCCGGCGACAGCGACTCCGACGACAGCGACTCCGACGACGACGACACCGACACCGACACCGACTCCGACGGTGACAGCGACAGCGACAGCGACACCGATGACGACTCCGAGATGGTGGACACGGGGCAGGTGGAGTTCGAGCTGGGCGACTGGGGGGCGCGGGAGCGCCAGCTGCTCGACGGGGAGCTGGCCTCGGTCCGGGTGCGACGGGCCTGGGAGGCCGGCACGCTGGTGGTGGCGGCGTCCGACGCCGACGTGGTCGACGATCTCATCGACTACATCGAGGAGCGCATCGCCCTCGACCTGCCGCCCGACGCCGAGCCCGTCATCTACGAGGTGAGCGACTGGCCCCAGGGGCTGGAGGAGCGGTTCCTCGAGCTGCTGATCGAGAACCGGATCCCCCACAACCGGGGCTACCGGGAGGTCACCGTGGGGATCGACGACGAGGAGCGGGTCGACGGCCTGGTCGAAGAGGTCACCTCGGCATGGGAGGACGAGCAGCCCACCGACGACGAGCTCGACGGCCCCGACGCCCAGGAGGTCCTCTCCGAGCTGTTCGTGAGCAGCGACCGGCTGATGCACGACGCCTCCGACCGGGCCGCCACCGTCCGCTTCGACGACGCCGCCGGGTCGGCCCTGGACATGGGCCTGCCGTTCGGGTTCGACGAGGCCGCCTGGAAGGCCATCACCGACCTGGTCGGGGCGCTGCGGCACGAGCTGAGCGAGGCCGAGGCCACCGACGACGAGATCGTCGAGGCGGCCACCGCCCTGCGCTCCCACCTCCGACCCCTGGTCTGAGCGTTCACGTGGTGCCGGGCACCACGTGAACGGGCTGACGACCAGTACGGTGGCCCGATGGTCCTGGCCGAGCTGGAGCTGTTCCAGTCGCGGCCGATCGCACCGACCCGGCGGGTCGCGCTCGGCTCGTGCCTGCTCCCGGTGTCGCCCGCGCCCGGGTTCGGCGGGATCCTGCTCGGCGCCGTGGCCGCCGCCTTCGTGGGCCAGGTCGACGCCGACCTCCACGGCGACCTCGAGCGGCTCACGCACCAGCTCGAGCTGGGGCGCACGATCCCGCAGCCCCGTCTCCGGCACCGCTACCAGACCGACCACATCGGCCTGACCCGCCGGATCCACCGGCTCACCGGCGACGGCGAGCGGCTGCACCTCGACCTCGACCTGTCGGAGGGCACCTCGCCCGGCCCCCAGGTGCTGGCCGTGGTCTACGCCGCCGGCCGGCTGCCGATCGAGAGCCGGGGCCCCGTCATGCGGGTCGTCCGCCGGGGGCTGCGCTGGCGGGGCTCGATCGACGACAAGATCATCGCCGCCGTCAGCGGCCAGGGCGCCGGTTTGGTCACCGCGGCGGCCCGCTACGCCGACCCCGAGGCGTGGGCCCTCACCATCCTCGGCCTGGCCGGCCCCGTCCCCGAGCGCAGGGACGTCCAGCGCCGCTTCCGCGAGCTGCTGCGGGTCGCCCACCCCGACCACGGCGGGGGCGAGGTCTTCGCCGCCGAGCGGATCGCCGAGCTCACCGAGGCCCGGCGCATCCTCCTGGCCAGCTGATGGGTCGGTCACGGCCCGTCGGGGCCCTCCTCCTCGCCCCCGGTGCGGGCGCCGACCGCGAGAGCCCGGCGCTGGTGGCCGTCGAGGACGCCGTCACCGTGCCGGTGGCCCGCATGGACTTCCCGTACCGCAAGGAGGGGCGCAAGGCCCCGGACGGGCCGCCCAAGCTGCTGGCCGCCGTCCTCGAGGAGGCCGCTGCCCTGGCGGCGTCGGCCCACGTCGCCCCCCGGCGCATCGTGCTCGGCGGACGGTCGATGGGCGGCCGGATCTGCTCGATCGCCGTCGCCGAGGGACTGCCCGCCGCCGCCCTGGTGATGATGAGCTATCCCCTCCACCCCCCGGGCAAGCCCGAGAAGCTGCGCATCGAGCACTTCCCCGAGATCACCGTGCCCTGCCTCTTCGTGGGCGGCACCAACGACCCCTTCGGGTCGCCCGACGAGCTCGAGCACCACACCGCATCCATCGCCGGTCCCGTCACCCACGTGTGGGTCTCCGGTGGTCACTCGCCCAAGGGCCAGGATGCCCACATCGCCACCACGGTGGCCGACTGGTTGAAGGCCCTCTGATCGTTGTGTCCATCCCCATGCACCGTGGAGGTACATGAGGGTTGACAGAACGGGTCAGGCGAGGACGGTGACCGGCACGCCGAGGGGCAGGCCGATGTCCTCGACCATCTCCACCACCACGTCGTCGGGCACCCGCACGCACCCGTGGCTGACGTTGCGGCCGATCGAGCTGTCGTCGGTGGTGCCGTGGATCCCCATGCGGCCGTCGCCGCCGGCGAACTCCTCCAGGGTCGAGAACCCCGACAACCCATAGGCGTAGGAGCCGTAGCCGGCGTTGGTCGGGTCGATCAGCACCCACGTGTAGAAGTCGCCGCCGACCGTGGGGGTGTCCTGGGTGCCCACGCCGATGGCGGTGTCGATCACCACCTCGGTGCCCCGCTGCACCAGCATGCGGAAGCCCGAGAGCGAGACCTGGATCTGGTAGTCGTGGCTGGCCACGTCGACCAGGTCGGCGTCGATCCATCCCCGCGACCCGTTGGGCCGGACCGGCAGGAGGACCTCGAGCCGGCTGCCCTGGCGCCCGGCCACGAGGAACACCTGGCTCTGTCCGTAGTCGCCGGCGGAGTCCAGGGTCTGGGCCACATCGCCCCCGTCGGCGGTGGCGTAGACCGGGACGTCCGCCACGTTGGACCGGACGGTGGCCACCTCGCTGGTCCGGGCGGGCAGGGCCTGGAGGCCGGAGGACCCGGTGGTGGTGGGCACCGAGTCGGAGGTCTCGGCCGAGCCCGTGGTCGGCCGGAAGGGGGCCGTCATGGTGGGCGAGGTCGACGTCGTCGTGGGCACCGACGACGCCGCCCGCAACGTGGGCTCCTCGTGGGTGATCGACAGCAGCGTCGCCACCAGCAGCACCAGGGCCCCACCACCGACGCCCAGGGCGACCAGGCGCGAACGGGAGGTGGGGGCCGGCGGCACGGCCGGCGATGCTACCGGTGGGCCGGTCCCGGTCCGGGGTCGGCCCGCCGGAGGTGGACGGCGGGGAGGTCGGCGAGGTGCGGGTCGGCGGCGGCGATGACCTCGCCCTCGCCCGGCACCGACAGGTCGTCCTCGGGGTTGATCTCCTCGAGCTGGCGGCGCGCCGTCTCGGGGAAGACGGTGAACGCCAGCACGGCGACGAGGAGGGCCAGTGGCAGGAGCAGGACCATGCCGTCGGCGAGGTGGCCGGTCCGGTCGATGGCCCGGCCCGCGACCACGAGGCCGAGGGCGCTGCCCGTCACCGACATGACCTGGAGGATGCCGTTGGCCTTGGCCCGGGCCGCGGTGGGGAACAGCTCGGGCCCGTAGGCGCCCATGGCCGGCACGGCGAGGGCGCCGAGCATGGTGGCGACCAGGTTGGCGGCCCACAGGCTCCAGCCCCGGGTCGTGAACCCGTAGGCCGCGACGATGGCGCCGCCGGCGACGCCGACGGCCACGACCACCCGCCGCCCGCGCGTGTCGGCGAGACGTCCACCGGCCACGAGGGCCAGGCCGGCGGGCGTGCTGGTCAGCACGGTGAAGAGGGCGATGCGTGCCGCCGAGAAGCCCCGTTCGTCCTTGAGGAAGTCGTTGAGCAGCTGGCTGCTCGGCGCCCCGAAGGCGGACGAGCAGAACAGCGCCGCGCCGATGGCCCAGAACCGACGGGCGTGGCCCCGGATCACCGTCGCCTCGCGGTGGGGGCGGACGAAGCGCTGGCTCTCCGGCAGCGTCCGGGCAACGCGCTTGAGCACGGGCAGGCCCAGCACGGGGATCAGGTAGATGATCCGCCAGCCCCGATCGCCCACGTCGGCCAGCGGCAGGGCCCACACGGCGATGCCGGCCCCGAGGGCGCCGGTCATGGTCATCACGCTGATGGCGTAGGCCCGGGCCCCGGCCGGCATCTCCTCGGCCGCCACCACGGCCAGCAGCAGGGTCACGGCGGTCTGGAACCCCCGGGCGAGCGTCTGGGTGGCGCCGAGGATCTCGATGGTCGGGGCGAACGCCCCCGCCACGGTGGTCACGACGGCGAGGGAGACGGACCACAGCAGCAGCCGGCGCCGGCCCTTGCGGTCGGACAGGGCGACGATGGCCAGGCTGCCCAGGACGCCCACCCGGACGGCAGCGAGGACGTTGCCCTGCGCCGTGGCCCCCCGGCCGAACTCGTCGGCCGCGTAGGTGATCGTCTGGGTCAGGACGGTGCCCATGTAGCCGGCCAGCAGGGCCAGGGTCAGCAGCAGGCCCAGGACGGTGCCGGAGCGGGCGTCGAGGCTCTCCGGCGGCGCCCACACCGGCGAGCGGGTGGACTGGCGGGC
>DATHEV010000177.1:0-2393 GCA_035318405.1 Iamia sp. | reverse complement strand
CCGAGCCGACGGCAAGCAGCTGGTGCACTTCAACGAGACCATGCCGATGAGCACGTACCTGGTCGCCATGGTGGTCGGTCCGCTCGAAGCCACTGAGCCGGTGCAGGTGCCGTTGCTCGGATCCGATTCGACCATCCCGTTGCGCATCGCCCACGTACCCGGCAAGGAACACCTCACGCCGTTCGCCGCCGAAAGCGCGTCGTTCGGGTTGCAGTTCTTCGCCGACTACTACGGCATCGTCTACCCGGGCGACAAGTGCGATCTCATCGCGGTACCCGACTTCGCGTTCGGCGCGATGGAGAACCTCGGATGCATCACGTTCCGAGAGGTGCTGCTCCTGGTCGACCCGAAGCGGGCGACGCATCCCGAATTGAAGAACGTGGCCGATGTGATCCACCACGAATTGGCACACATGTGGTTCGGCGATCTCGTGACGATGAAGTGGTGGAACGGCATCTGGCTGAACGAGGCGTTCGCCACGTTCATGGAGATGAAGTGCACCGACGCGTTCCGCCCGGCCTGGGACCGCTGGACCGCCTTCGGCCTGGCTCGCACCGGCGCGTTCGACACCGACTCCCTGGCCTCGACCCGGCCCATCGAGTTCGAGGTCGTCTCGCCCGCCGACGCCGAGGGGATGTTCGACGTCCTCACCTACGAGAAGGGCGCGGCCGTCGTCCGCATGCTCGAGCAGTTCCTCGGCGAGGACCGCTTCCGCGACGGCATCCGTCTCTACATCAGCCGCCACGCCCACGGGAACACGGTCACGACCGACCTGTGGGACGCCATCGAGGAGGCCACGGGCGAGCCCGTGCGCCGGATCATGGACAGCTGGATCTTCCAGGGCGGCCACCCCGAGGTGGCCGTCACCGTCGAGCCCGCCGGCGAGGGCGCCACGCTGCGTCTGGCCCAGCAGCGCTTCCTCTACGACTCGGGCGAAGGCCCCGAGGCCGACGCCACCGAGTGGGCGGTGCCCGTCCTCGTGCGCTGGGCGCCCGAGGGGAGCGCCACCGCGTCGAGCGCCCAGCTCGAGCGGGTGCTGGTCGAGGGCCCGGCGGCCGAGATCGCCCTGAGCAGCCCCCCGGCGTGGGTGCTGGCCAACAGCGGCGGGTCCGGCTTCTTCCGGGTGCGCTACGACGCCGCCGGGCTGGCCGCTGCCGCCCGCGCCCCCGGCATCACCGCCCTCGAGCGCTACGGCCTGGTCGACGACGCCTGGGCCTCGCTCATGGCCGGCTCGATCGGCGTGGTCGAGGTCCTCGACCTGCTCCGCCGCTACGCCGACGAGACCGACCTGTCGGTGTGGCAGCGGGTGCTCGGCGTGATCGCCGCCCTCGACCGCGTCATCGGCGACGACATCCGCCCCGACCTCCAGGCCTGGGTGCGGGCCTTCGCCGGCCCCGCCCTGCGCCGGGTCGGCCTCGACCCCGTGCCCGGCGAGTCGGCGCGCACCGCCGCCCTGCGGGCCGCCCTCACCACCGCCCTGGGCACCACCGGTGCCGATCCCGAGACCCGCCAGCGGGCCCAGGCGCTGCTCGACCGGGCCGACACGGGCGACCACGTCGACACGGACCTGTTCGACGCCGCCCTCAAGGTCCTGGCCGCCGAGGGCGGGGCGGACCGCTTCGCCACCTTCCGGCAGCGCTCCGCCACCGGTGCCACGCCCCAGGAGCGGCTCCGCTACCTCGGCGTCCTGGCCGACTTCCCCGGTGACGCCGAGGCCGATGCCTTCCTGGCCATGTGCCTCACCGACGACGTGCGCACCCAGGACGCCCCCTTCGTCATCCGCCGGTCGATCGCCAACCGGTCCCAGTCGGCCCGCACGTGGGACTTCCTGGCCCGGCACTGGGACCAGGCCCTGGCCCGCTTCCCGACCAACAGCATCAGCCGGATGCTCGACGGGATCCGCACCGTGACCGACCCGGGCCAGGCCCACGCCATCGAGGGCTTCCTGGTCGAGCACCCCGTCCCGCAGGGCGAGAAGCCCATCGCCCAGCACCGCGAGCGGATGCGGGCCGGCGTCGCCCTGCGCGAACGGGTGGGCGGTGACCTGGCCTCCGCCCTCAAGGACGGGCCGGGTTAGCCGACGGGTAGTCCAGACGGGTGGTGTCAGATCACCCGTACAGGTGTCGGGGTGGGACGCGACACCGCGACGGCGAACGTCCCTGACCCATGACCCTCACCCGCAGGAAGCCGCCACCGGGCACTCGGCGCCCGTGGGAGCTGACGTCCACGCGGACCGACCGGATGCGGCGGGTCCTGCCCTTCGTCGGCCTCCTGGCGGCGTCGATGGTGCTGGCGGCCCTCCCACCCGGCGAACCGGATCGCTTCACCGGGCTCGGGCTCGCGTTCCTCGGCTTCGTCGGCTGCGCCGTCCTGATCGTCCTCGTGCCGTGGCA
>DATHEV010000176.1:0-2566 GCA_035318405.1 Iamia sp. | reverse complement strand
TGATGGCCGACGAGCCGGTCGAGGACCTGAGCGCGGCCGTCCCCGAGCCCGACCCGCAGCCCGACGCCCCGCCGCCGGACGTGGATCCCGGCGCCGGCGACGGCACCGTGCCGTGGCGGGCGCTGCTGGCCGAGGCCGTGGCCACGCTGGAGCACGGCGGGGTCGAGGGGGCCGAGGTCGAGGCCCGCCGCATCGTCGAGGAGGCCACCGGTCACGACGGCGCCGCCCTGTTCGCCCATCTCGACGATCCGGCGACGGTGAACGGCGTGGCCGCCCTCGACCGCATGGTCGAGCGCCGTCTCGCCGGCGAGCCCCTCCAGTACGTCCTGGGCCGCTGGGGCTTCCGCACCCTCGACCTCATGGTCGACGAGCGCGTGCTCATCCCCCGACCCGAGACCGAGGGCGTCGTCGACCACGTCCTGGCCGAGCTGGCGGCCCGCCGCGACGCGGCCGCCGACACCTCGGCGGTCGCGCCGGTGGTGGTCGACCTGGGCTGCGGCTCGGGTGCCATCGGGCTGGCCGTGGCGGCCGAGTGGCGGGGGGCCGAGGTCCACCTCGTCGACGTATCGGCCGACGCGGTCGCCGTGACCCGGGCCAACCTGGCCGGGCTGGGCGTGGCCGGCAGCACCGTCCTCGTCCACGAGGGCTCGTGGTTCGGGCCGCTGCCCCCGGACCGGGCCGGCCGGGTCGACGTGGTCGTGTCCAACCCGCCCTACGTCGCCTCCGACGAGCACCTCCCGCCGGTGGTGGCCGACTGGGAGCCCACCGGCGCCCTCGTCTCCGGACCCACCGGGCTCGAGGCGGTCGAGGTCATCGTGGCCGAAGCGGCCGGCTGGCTCGTCCCCGGAGGCCTGCTGGTCGTCGAGATCGGCGCCACCCAGGGCCCGGCGGCCCGGGCCGTGGCCGAGGCCGCCGGCCTGGTCGCCGTCGAGGTCCGCCCCGACCTCGCCGGCCGCGACCGCGCCCTGCTCGCCCGCACCCCCTCGTGACCCTGGTGGGCGGGGTCGATCGAGAGCTGGTCGACCGGCTGGTGGCGGCGCTCGAGGCCGGGGACCCGGTCGTGATCCCGACCGACACGGTGTACGGCCTGGCGGCCCTGCCGTCGGTGCCGGGCGCGACGAGCCGGCTCTACGCCCTCAAGGACCGGCGGCCCGACGTGCCCCTCGCCGTCCTGGTCGCCGGCCCCGAGACCCTCGACGAGGTGTCCGCCGCCTCCGATCCACGGGTGACCGCCCTGGTGCGCCGGCACTGGCCGGGACCGCTCACCCTCGTCGTCCGCCGTCGTCCGGCCCTGGCCGTCTGGGACCTGGGCGGCGACCCGGGCACCATCGGCGTCCGCAGCCCGGACCACCCGCTGGTCCGGGCCGTGGCCGAGCGGGTCGGCCCCATCGCCACCACCAGCGCCAACCGCCACGGCCAGCCCACGCCGGCCACCGCGGCGGCGGCCGCCGCCTCCCTCACCGGCCCGGTGGCGGTGGTGGCCGACGGCGGCCCGCGGGCGGGGACGGCATCGACCGTCCTCGACGTCACCGCCGACCCCTGGCGCATCCTGCGCACCGGCGCCCTCACCGCGGCCGACCTCGGGATCGCCTGACCGCACGGTCCGGGTGAGACCACCCCGTCGACGGTGCTTCCCCGATCGGGCCCGGCGTGGCACCATGCCGGCCGCCACCACGTGCGGTCCGACGACGGGGAGTCACCTCAGATGTTCAAGAAGCTGAAGCAGGCCTTCGGGGTCGGCGGGCCGTCGGTCGACACCGTCCTCGCCGCCCCGTCCGTCTACCCGGGCGGCATCTTGCAGGGCGAGGTGCGCATCACCGGGGGTTCCGAGCCCCGTGACTTCAACCACCTCACGCTGTCGCTGGCCGCCACCGTCGAGGTCGAGTCGGGCGACGACGAGTACCTCTCCCGCCTCCTGTTCGCCAACCTCCAGGTCGCCGGGGCCGGCCGGCTCGAGGCCAACGTCAACACGAGCATCCCCTTCCAGATGGAGGTCCCGTGGGAGGCGCCGTTCAACAACCTCCGCGGCCGGCGCTTCGAGCGGATGAAGCTGGGCGTGCAGACCCGGTTCGACCTCCCCGGTGGTCGTGACGCCACCGACTTCGACCCCATCGACATCCACCCCCTCCCGGTGCACGACGCGGTCGTGGCCTCGATGGAGCGCATCGGGTTCACGCTGATGAGCGCCGATCTGGAGAAGGGCTCGATCGCCGGCTCGTCGCTGGGCTTCTACAACGAGGTCGAGTTCAAGGGTCAGGGCAAGATCCCCGAGGCCGAGCTCACCTTCGTCACCGGCCCAGCCGAGACGCGCGTGGTGGTCGAGCTCCAGCGCCGGGGCCTGCTGGCCTCCCGCGATCGCCACAGCACCCTGGCCGGCCCGACCAACGAGATGTTCGACTGGGACACCGTCCTGCGCCAGCACCTCGACGAGCTGGCCCGGGCCAGCGGCAAGTTCTTCGGCTAGCAGCGCGGAGTAGGGTCGGCTCCGATGCTCAGCGGCACGCGCGTCGGGGTGGCCTTCATGGTCGCCGGGGCGATCCTCATCCTCATCGGCGCCCTCGACGTC
>DATHEV010000175.1:0-4809 GCA_035318405.1 Iamia sp. | reverse complement strand
CCGCCGCCGGGAAGATCCGGTAGGACGTCTCGCCCTCGCGGACGAGGCCGTACTTCTCCCGGGCGATGGCCTCGATCTCGCTCGGGTCGGCCAGCCGCTCGATCCGCTCCTCGTGGACGGCCGTCTCGGCCCGGATGCGCTCGAGCTCGGCCTGGCGCTCCTTGGTCTCCTCCCGCTGGGCCAGCCACGTGCGGGTGGGGAACACGCCGACCAGCAGGAACCCGACCATCACGACCGACACCACCAGCCCGGCGGCGATCCGTCGCATCGGACGGGGCGCCGCCTCGGGGGACGCACCCCGGGTCGTCCGGGACCGCCCGGCGGCCGAGCGGCCCCTGGTCGACCCGGTCGCCCTGGTCGCCCTGGTGGCCTTCGTCGTCTTGGTGGCCTTCGTCGTCTTGGCCGTCTTCGCCGGCGGGCGGCGGCGGGCCGGCACCGGGCGGGACGCGGCGGACGCGGTCGAACGGGACCGGGCCGGGGCGGGCCGCTTGGCCGCGCCCGAGCCGGACCGGGACGCCGGGGGGCGACGGGCCGAGCCCGACCGGGGCGCCGGGGCGCGGCGGGTCGTCGACGATCCTCCCGACGGGCGGGGACGGCGGCGGGGGCCGTCGGTCACCCGGCGCCTCGGGCCAGGGCGGCGGCCCCGGGGTAGGAGGCGGCCTCGCCCAGGTCCTCCTCGATGCGGAGGAGCTGGTTGTACTTGGCCACCCGGTCGCTGCGGGCGGGGGCGCCGGTCTTGATCTGGCCGCAGTTGGTGGCCACGGCCAGGTCGGCGATGGTGGCGTCCTCGGTCTCGCCCGAGCGGTGCGACATCACCGCCGTGTACGACGAGCGGGCCCCCAGGGCCACGGCGTCGAGCGTCTCGGAGAGCGAGCCGATCTGGTTGACCTTGATGAGGATCGAGTTGGCCACGCCGAGCTCGATGCCCCGGGAGAAGCGGTCGACGTTGGTGACGAAGAGGTCGTCGCCGACCAGCTGCACCTTGTCGCCGATGGCCTCGGTGAGGGCGGCCCAGCCCTTCCAGTCCTCCTCGCCCATGCCGTCCTCGATCGAGACGATCGGGTACCGCTCGGTGAGGTCGACGAGGTACGAGACGAACTCGGCCGACGACAGCTTCCGGTCCTCGCCGGCCAGGACGTACGTGTTGCGCTCGTGGAACTCGGTGGAGGCGGCGTCGATGGCGATCGAGATGTCGGACCCGACGGTGAACCCGGCGCTCTTGATCGCCTCGACGAGGAGCTTCACGGCGGCCTCGTTGGACTCGAGGTTCGGGGCGAAGCCGCCCTCGTCGCCGATGGCGGTGGCCAGGCCCTTCTTGGAGAGGATGCCCTTGAGCACGTGGTACGTCTCGGTGCCCCAGCGCAGGGCCTCGCCGAAGCTGGCCGCGCCCACCGGCATGATCATGAACTCCTGGATGTCCATGTTGTTGTCGGCGTGGGCCCCGCCGTTCAGCACGTTCATCATGGGCACGGGCAGGACGTGGGCGTTGGTGCCACCGACGTGGCGGTAGAGGGGCAGGCCCAGCTCGCGGGCCGCGGCCTTGGCGGCGGCGAGGGAGACGCCGAGGATGGCGTTGGCCCCGAGACGGCCCTTGGCGTCGGTGCCGTCGAGGTCGATCAGGGTGGTGTCGAGCAGCCGCTGCTCGAGGGCGTCCATCCCGACGACGGCGTCGCGGATCTCGCCGTTGACGTGCCCCACGGCCTTCAGCACGCCCTTGCCGCCGTAGCGCTTGCCGCCGTCGCGCAGCTCGACCGCCTCGAAGGCACCGGTCGAGGCGCCCGACGGGACCGCGGCCCGGCCCACGGACCCGGAGTCGAGCACCACCTCCACCTCGACGGTGGGGTTGCCGCGCGAGTCGAGGATCTCGCGTCCGACGACGTCTTCGATGGTGCTCATGGGGGTGGGCTGGGCTCCTGGTCGAGGTGAGAGGACCGGACCCAGGGTAGGCGCCGCCCCTACACGGCCTCGGGCACCTCGGGCTCGGAGCCGGGGCCGGCGTCGCCGCCCGTCGCTCCGATGGTGATGTCGCAGCTGATCGAGCCCTCGTGGTGGGCGCTGCCGAAGACCGCGTCGGTCATGAAGATGGTGACGACGCACTCCCCCGTCGCTCCGGCGAGGGTGCCGGTGCCCTCCTCCACCGTCCACGAGTAGGGGACTCCGGTGGTCGGCATGGGCGCACTGCTCGTCATCCGGCCGGAGAGGGTGGCCCCCGCGGTCGTCAGCGAGAAGGTGCCTGAGCCCTCCCACTGGGTGCCGTCGTGGTGGCCGCAGTAGTCCTCCCGCATCGCCCAGGCGGTGCCGTCGGAGGCGGTGGCGTCGGCATCGAGCCAGTGGGTGAGGTCGGGGCACTGCGGCTGGAAGAGGCGGTACTGCTCGAGGCCGGCGTAGGTCCACTCCAGGTGGACCAGCGACGGCGGCGGGTCCGTGACCGGCGGGGCCTCCGTCGTGGGGGGCAGCGTGGTCGAGGACGTGGTCGTCTCGGTCGACGGGGCGGGCTCGGTGGTGGTCGAGGTCGACGTGGTCGAGTCCGACGTCGTCGTCTCGGTCGACGGGGGCGCCAGCGTCGTGGTCGTCTCGTCGTCGAACCCGATGCCGGCCTCGCCGGCCTGGACGTCGGGCGCGCCACCCCCCACGCCGGCGGCGACCCCGGCGGCGCCCAGCACGGCGACGACGCCGACGACGCAGCAGGCGGCGCGTGTCCGGGCCCGGTGCCGCCGGCGCCGGTCGACACGGGCGTGGACGGCGTCGAGGTCGAGGTCGACGGGTCCGTCGGCGGCGTTGCGGAGGGTGTCGGAGAGGTGGGTCATGTCGGCTCCTCGAGAGCGGGATCGGTGTCGTCGTCGGCCAGGCCGGCGAGGCGGAGGGCGGCGAGGCCCTGGTGGAGGTGGGCCTTGACGGTCCCCGGGCGGCAGCCCATGGCCGCGGCCACCTCGGCCAGGGACAGGTCGCCGTAGAAGCGGAGGACCACGGCCTGGCGCTGCCGGGGTGGCAGGAGGGCGAGGGCCCGCTGGACGGCCACGGCGCCGGCGACGTCGACGGGCCGGGACTCGGCGGGCGCTGGCCCCGAACGGGCGTGGGCCCGACGTTCGGCGCCGAGCCGGCGGATCCGGGAGCGGGCGAGGTTGAAGGCGACCCGGAAGACCCAGGCGTCGGGCCGCTCCATGGCGGTGACCTCGGGGGCCCGCTCGACCACCCGGACCAGGGCGTCCTGGGCCAGCTCCCGGGCCAGCTCGGCGTCGCCCAGGTAGAGCCGGAGGGCGCCCACCAGACGGGGGTGCACCCGTCGGCACAGCTCGTCGACCGACAGCGCCGGCACCACCAGCGCGACCTCGCCCTCGTCGGCCACCGCCCCCTCCCCCTCCGTCGCTGCCCGGATCGCCACCATCACCCCTCCAGACGCACCACCCCGCCCAAAGGTGTAGTCGCCCAGTCGAGCGACCACGAGGTGCCAGGCACCTCGTGGTCCTCAGGCGCCGGTGGCGCGGATCTGGTCGCGGAGGCGGGCGGCGGAGGTGCGGAGGGCGGTCTCGGGGTCGATGTCCCGGGCGCGGGCCACGGCCACGAGGGCGAGGAGCTGGTCGCCCAGGTCGTCGGGGTCGGCCGTGGCGGGCGACCAGGGATGGCCGGCAGCCTCGGCCTTGCGGAGGACCTTGTGGGCCCAGAGGAGCGACGGGAGGGCGTCGGTCAGGCCGTCCATCACCGAGGCGTGGCCGGTCTCGGCCCGCTTCATCTGCTCCCAGGTGACCAGCAGGTCGTCGACGCCGTCGACCGTGGCCTCGGCGAACACGTGTGGATGGCGGCGCACCAGCTTGTCGTGGATGCCGCGGGCCACGTCGGCGAGGGTGAAGGCGCCCCGCTCGGCGCCCAGGGTGGCGTGGAACACGACCTGGAACAGGAGGTCGCCCAGCTCCTCGGCCAGGTGCTCCTCGGCGTCGGCCACGGCGTCGAGGTCGACCTCGTCCCCTCCGGAGACGGCGTCCCAGGAGGTGATGGCCTCGACCACCTCGTAGGCCTCCTCGAGGGCGTGCCGGGTCAGGGTGACGTGGGTCTGCTCCTGGTCCCACGGGCACCGCTCCCGCAGGGTCCGGACCAGCTCGGCGAAGGCCACCACCTCGGCCGCCACCGGGGCGGCGAGGACCGGGATGTACAGCGAGGTGAGGTGGTCGGGCTCGACGCTGCGGTCGAGATCGGCCCAGTCGACGGCGGTGATCGCCTCGTCGGGCGTGCCCAGCCGCTGGACCACGAGGACGGGCTCGGCCGGGGGCTCGTCGACGGCCAGCTTGATGTCGGACAGGACCCGACGGTTGTGGCAGTGGGCCACCAGGAGCGGGCCGCGCTCGCCGGCGGCCTCGGTGGCGAAGCGGTGGCCGTCGACCAGCCGGACGCCGTCCTCCAGCGGGTCGATCCCGAGGCGGACCCACGCCAGGTCGAGGAACGACAGCGCCGGCCGCACGTCGAGCTCGACCTCGCCCGCCGCCGCCCGCGTCGCCAGCAGGTCGACGGTCCGCTCCAGCACCCGGGGCGAGCCGGGGACGGCGTACACGACCTCGCCGTGCTCGGCGGCCAGGGCGATCAACCGGTCGGTGATCTCCCCGTAGACGTCGGCGAAGGTGTCGGCTCGCTCGTAGACCTCGTCGAAGGTGGGCGCCCCGGGGGCCAGGACGGCCGCCGGGTGCCGCGCCGTGCGGAGCCAGATCGGCCGATCACCGGCGAGCAGGTCCGCCGTCTCCCGGGTGACCAGGTCGGGCCCGGCCGGGCCCAGCCCGACGGCGATGACGCGGCCGCTCATCTCCGGACCATCGACGACGA
>DATHEV010000174.1:0-11166 GCA_035318405.1 Iamia sp. | reverse complement strand
GGTCAGGCCCTGGTAGACGACCTTGGTGGTCTCGTCGACGAAGATGCTCACGTCAGTCTTCCTTCGTTCTCAGCGGGCCAGCTCGACGGCGAGCTCGGCGGCTTCGACCATCATGGCTCGGGACTGGACCTTGTCGGCCGCCTGCTCCTCGATGATCTTGCGGCCCTCCTCGGCGTTGGTGCCGTCGAGGCGGATGACCATCGGGATGCTGATGTCGACCCGGCCGAGGGCCTGGACGATGCCGTTGGCCACCTCGTCGCCCTTGGTGATGCCGCCGAAGATGTTGATGAAGATGCTCTTCACGTTCTCGTCGCCGGTGATGACCTCGAGCGCCCCGGCCATGACGTCGGCGTTGGCGCCGCCCCCGATGTCGAGGAAGTTGGCGGGGCTGCCGCCGACCTGGTTGATGATGTCGACCGTGCTCATGGCCAGCCCGGCGCCGTTGGCGATGACGCCGACGGTGCCGTCGAGCCCGACGTACTGGAGGCCCTTCTCGTGGGCCGCCTGCTCGCGGGGGTCGCGCTCCTGGGTCGCCTCGTACTCGGCGTGGTCGTGGCGGAAGCCGGCGTTGTCGTCGAGGGTGACCTTGGCGTCGAGGGCGTGGACCTGGCCCTGGGGCGTGAGGATCAGCGGGTTGATCTCGGCCAGGTCGGCGTCGCCCTCGACGTAGGCCCGGTAGAGCTTGACGAGGATGTCGACGGCACCGTCGTTGGCGGCGGGGTTGAGCTTGGCCTCCTCGACCCAGGCGCGAGCCACGTCCTCGGTGAGGCCGTCGACGGGGTCGATCCAGATCTTGGCGATGGCGTCGGGGTCGGTCTCGGCGACCGCCTCGATCTCGACACCGCCCTGGGCGCTGAGCATCCCGAGGTGCTTCTTGGCCGAGCGGTCGAGGGTGAAGCTGGCGTAGTACTCCTCGGCGATGTCCGAGGCGTGCTCGATCCAGATCCGCTTGACCTCGTGGCCCTTGATGTCCATGCCGAGGATGTTCCCGGCGTGCTCGCGCACCTCGTCGGCGTCGGCCGCCAGCTTGATGCCGCCCGCCTTGCCCCGGCCACCGACCTGGACCTGTGCCTTCACCACCACCGGGTAGTCGGCGATGCGCTCGGCCACGGCGACGGCGTCGTCGACCGTGGTGGCCACGTCGCCGGGCGACACCGGGATGTCGAAGGTGGCGAAGAACTGCTTGCCTTGGTACTCGAACAGGTCCATGCGGACGATTTCCTCGCAGATGGCCGGACGGATGCGCCTCGTTTGGTTACCAGGTGGGCCCGCCCGACGCGAACTCAGGTGGTCGCCGACTCGCCGAGAGCCGGGCGGCCCTGGGATGCTGACCCGATGCCCGTCGAGCGCTCCCGCGGCCACGCCGGCCGCGCCCTGGCGGTGTCGGGGGTGGGCGTCGCCGTCGTGCTCGTCGTCCTCTACGGCGCCTCGGTCCTGACCTCGAAGCAGGACAGCTTCGAGGTGGGACTCGGCAGCCAGACCTTCGAGGGGGGCAGCGCCGAGGCGCTGGCCGACGAGATCGACGACGACGGCCCGATCCTCTACGCCGACATCGGCGACACGGGCTCCGGGGACAAGCGCGACATCATCCTCCAGCACCTGGGCGACGACCCCGACGAGGGTTGGTACGCCTTCCGGGCCCAGCCGCCGGGCGAGGACCGCGACTGCACGTGGACCTGGCAGCCGGACGAGGAGCTGTTCCGGGCCCGCTGCGACGAGGACCTCACCGCCCCGGCCGACGGCGAGGGGCTGGAGGCCTACCCCGTCGAGGTCGAGGACGGGAAGCTCGACGTCGACCTCAACTTCGAACGCCGTCCCACCACCACGACGGTGCCCCCCACCACCGCCGAGGAATCCGGCAACATCCCCGACACCACCGAGGGCTGACCCCGTCGAACTTTGGACGGACTCCGCCGCATGCGGCGTGGTTTCGTCCAAAGTTGGGGGCGGCCGATCGAACTTTGGACGGACTCCGCCGCATGTGGCGTGGTTTCGTCCAAAGTTGGGGGCGGGCGGGCGGGGGCTAGTCGAACAGGTCGCGGACCTGGGCGCGCTGGATCTTCCTGGTGCCGCTCTGGGGGAGCTCGTCGACGATCTTCACCTGGGACGGGACCTTGTAGGAGCTGAGCTGGTCCTTGGCCCACGCCTTCAGCTCGTCGGGGTCGACGGACGCACCGGGCGACAGGCGGACGGCGGCGACGGGGATCTCGCCCAGCCGGTCGTCGGGGAGGCCCACGACGGCGGCCTCGGCCACGGCGTCGTGACGCTCGAGGGCCTGCTCGACCTCGACGGCGTAGACGTTGTAGCCACCCCGCACGATGATGTCCTTGGCCCGCCCCTCGAAGGTGAAGGCGCCGAGCGGCCCGCGGCGGACGAGGTCGCCGGTGCGCAGCCAGCCGTCGTCGGTCATCAGCGCCTCGGTGGCGTCGTCGGCGCCCCGGTAGCCCTTGAGCACGCCGGGGCCGGTGAGCTGGAGCTCGCCGACCTGGCCGCGCGGCACCTCGGTCCCGTCGTCGTCGACGACCCGGGTCTTGTAGCCGGGCACGGGCAGCCCCAGCCGGCGGATGGCGTCGGGCACACCCGGCAGGTTGAGCTTGAGGGCACCGCTGCCCCCGGTCTCGACCATGCCGTAGCCCTCGGCGAAGAGGGCCCGGCCGACGTGGTGCCCGCCCGGCAGGGTGGCCAGCGCCCCCATGCGGGTGAAGCGGTCGGCCAGGTCGGCGGGCATGGCGTCGGCCCCCGAGACCCATACCCGGATCGACGTGAGGTCGCGCTCCTCGGCTCCCTCGTCGAGGAGCATCCGGTACATGGCGGGGACGCCGACGAAGATCGACGCCCGCCGCTCCTCGATCTCGTCGAGGATCGCCTTGGCCTCGAACCGAGGACGGAAGCGGACCGGGATGGCGGCGTAGGCCATGCCCAGGGCGACGACGAAGCCCATGATGTGGGCCATGGGCAGGCTGAAGACGGCCTCCCGGTGGCCCAGCCCGCCGGGCACGAGCGCCATGCGGTTCATCTGGCCCACCAGCGCCCGGTGGCTCAGCTCGGCCCCCTTGGGCCGCCCGGTCGTGCCCGAGGTGTAGAAGACGGCGCCCACGCCCTTGGCGTCGAGGTCCGGGGCGGCGTCGAGCCGGGCGCCGCCGGTGGGGACGTCGGCGACCGACCGCAGCACGAGGGTGGCCTCGGCGTCGGCGACGATGTGGTCGATCTCGTCGGGTCGGAGGCGGTCGTTGACCGGCGCCGGCAGCCCGCCGGCCTTGCTGACGGCGGCGCACAGCAGGAGCTGGTCGTAGCCGTTGGGGGTGGCCACGACGACGATGCCGCCGGGCTCGATCTCGCCCTTCAGGGCGCCGGCCCAGCGGGCGACCTGGTCGGCGGCGTCGGCCAGGGTGCGGACGTCGCCCCCCTCCTCGTCGACGAGCACGCGGCCGCCGCCCGTCTCGGCCAGACGGTCGAACACCGTCGCCAGGGTCAGGTCGTGGTCGAAGGCGAGACGGGCCTTGCGGGCTCGACCCAGGCCGGGCATCACGGTGCGGTCTCCTCGGTGGGGATCTCGGCGGGCAGCAGCTCGGGCCCGGGGTACCGGCCGTCGAGGGCGAGCAACGTCAGGAAGGGCCCGACGTAGACGAACACGAGCGCGGTGACCACCACTCCCGAATCGTTGACGAGCCAACCAAGGAGGCCCAGCCCGAGGGCGCTCACGACGCCGAGGCGGTAGCGCGACCCGCGGGGCAGCAGCCGGCTCCAGCCCTTGGCCACCACCAGCACGTACAGGCTGAAGCAGGCGACGATCGGCACCATCCAGGTCCAGATCGACTGCTGGAACACCCGGACGTTGGTGGCCCACTTCCGTGACACCGTCGTGGTGAACGTCCCGCTGTCGCGCAGCGAGTCGCTGACGAAGGTCCCGAGGTGGGTCCGCGAGCCGGCGGGACGCAGCAGGTCGATCCCGGTGGCGAGGGCGAGGACCACGGCGGTGGCCACGCCGGCCAGCAGGAGGGCGCGGAAGGTGAGACGACGTCCGGAGAGCGCCACCACCACGAGCCCGTACACCGGGACGAGGCTCAGGATCCCACCGACGTCGGAGCCCAGCCAGGGGGCGCCGTCGACCACGATGATCAGGGCGAGGAGGGCGGCGGCCGCGGCCACGGCGGGACGGGACGACCCTCGCCGGGCGCAGAGGATGACGGCGGTGAGGAGGGCGGAGGCGGCGAGCACGGCGTAGGCGGTGTTGCCCAGCCCGGTGAAGCGGGCGGCCGTGTGGGGCGAGTAGCCCAGGATGCTCGACGTCTGGAGGCGGGCCCCGAGGGCCACGTCGGCCACGAGCAGGACGACCGTCGCCGTGGTGATCACCGAGAGCGGGGCCAGCGGGTGGCCGCGCGCCTTCCCGGCCAGCAGGGCCGCGCCGGCGGCCACGACCCACGTCAACAGGTGGGTGCCCGTGCCCCAGGTCATGGCGGCCGGGACGATGCGCACGAGGAAGGTGGCCAGCGGCCAGGCCGCGAAGGACAGCACCAGGAACCGGAGGGTGGCCGCCAGGCGCCGGGTCGGATCCGTCGAGGCGAAGGCGAAGACGGCGAAGACGTAGGCCAGCGCCTGGACGATGATGAAGGTCAGGGCCATCGGGTAGTAGATCCGCTCCCGCCCGGTGGCGACCTCGTTCACCTGCTCGAGGGCGGACAGGTCGGGCGCCCCGGCCCGGTGCTCGAGCGGGCGG
Source organism: Iamia sp. (assembly GCA_035318405.1). GTDB lineage: Bacteria > Actinomycetota > Acidimicrobiia > Acidimicrobiales > Iamiaceae > Iamia. Next base: position 6,449 of record DATHEV010000174.1, on the reverse strand, counting down.
CCGATCATCCCCTCGGGCCGCTCGGCCCCCAGCACGTCGAGCACGGTGGTCGGCACGTCGGTGAGGGTGACGAGCCCGTCGCGGTTCGTCGACCGCGACGCCAGACGCCCGGGCTCGACGCCGGCGCCGTAGGCGACGGCGGGCGTCAGCTCCCACCGCCCCGTCGGGGGCGTCATCCCCAGGACGAGGAGGAGGGCGTCGTCGGGGAGCGAGGCGGCGATCTCGCCCAGGATGGCGTCGGTGCGCTCGAGGGCCTCGAGGCGCAACCGCTCGTACTGGTCGGCCCCGACCACCGGGGAGTAGGCGTAGACCCGGTCCATCTCGCCGGCGTCGAGCACGGACAGGTCGGCCTCGGCCATGGCCTCCTGGGCCTCGGCCACGAACGCCTCCGGCCGCACCGCGACGCCGAAGGGTGCGCCGGGGTCGTCCTGGAGCAGCCCGCTGCCGATGGTCCCGCCGTCGACGCTGCCCGCCGGATCCATCACGGCCACCGCCGCCGGCCGGTTCACGATCCCCTCGCCGGCGTCGTTCCTGGTGTCGGCGTTCCCGACGACGACCGCGGTGAGGTCGGCGTCGTGGAGCGCGGCCGCCAGTGCGCCCGGGCGGCTCGACACGTCCTTGCCGGACAGCCGGCGGGCCGCCGCCCCGGTGGGCACGACGATGGTGCCGTCGACCGGCAGCCCCGACCGCCGTTCGGCGGCCTCGGCGGCGGTCGAGCCCTCGAAGCGGGCGCCGCTCGGGAGGGCCTCGGCCGCGCTCGCCAGGTCGAGCACCCGGGCACCGGCCGACAGGGTCGAGTAGGCCTCCAGGGTCGTGGGCGAGCCCCCCGCTGTCCGGACCGTCATCGAGGCCATGGCCCCGTCGGCGATCAGACGATCGAGGTTGGGGGTGCGCCCGTTCCCGACGTCGTCGAGCCCCAGCCGGGGGATCCCGAAGACGACGACGGACCCGGCCTCGTCGGTGAGGGGCTGGCTGTCGATCGCCGTGGCCCGGGCCGTGAGGTAGGTGACGGCCACGGCCAGCACGAGCAGGGCGGCGACGGCGGCGATCCGGGCGCCGGAGGGGATCAGGCGGGGCCAGAGGGCCCGAGCGATGTCGGCGCCCTGGCGGGCTCGGTGGACGACGCCGTGCCACGAGCCGCCGGTGTGGCGGTGGTCCATGGGCACCTCGACCTCGACCACCCGGGCGCCGGACCGCAGGGCGTCGATGGTCAGCGCCACCTCGAGCCCGAAGCGATCGGCCGACGGCAGCCCCGCCAGCAGCTCGCGCCGCACCGCCCGCTGGCCCGACAGGGGCTCGACCACCTCGCGCCCGGTCGCCCGGCGGATCGACCAGCGGGCGAGGGCCTTGACCCGGCCGGCCCCGCCCCGGCCCTCGGCCGGCGGGAACACGCCGATGGTCATGTCGGCCTCGCCGGCCAGCACCGGGTCGAGCAGGAGGTGGGCGGCCGAGGCGGTGGCGGCCAGGTCGGCGTCGATCAGGACGTAGACGTCGGCGTCGGGCGTGGCCTCGACCCCGGCCAGCACGGCCCCGCCCTTGCCCCGGTTGGTCGACAACCGCAGGACCTCGGCCCCGGCGGCGCGGGCCGCGGCCGTCGTCTCGTCGCCGGACCCGTCGTCGACCACGAGGACGCGGTCGACGGCGTCGAGCCCTCGCAGGGCCGCCACGGTCGCGCCGATGTCCTCGGCCCGATCCTTGGCCGGCACCAGGGCGACGACGACCGAGCCGGGCGGCACCGCATCGGTCATGGGGAGGTCACGGTCGGCGCGATCCGTTCGGGTCGACGAGACGCCCGTCGTGTCCCGGGGCGCCGCCCGCGGCCGAGCGGGCTGGGGTACGAGGGTGCCACCTGGGCTCCGGGGAGTCCAAGCACCCGGGCCCGGGCGCGGGGCGACAGGGGCGACGCCGGCCGGTCAGGCCTCGGCGTGGGGGAACGGGCCGCTGACCTCATAGGTGCGCCCGGGCCCGCGCTGCGAGCTGAAGTAGAGCCGGGTCCCGTCGGGCGAGAACGCCGGGCCGGTGATCTCCGAGCCCTCGACCCCCGTCACCTGGCAGACCTGCTCGATGATCCCGTCGGGGCCGAGGCGGATGATGTCCATGGTGCCGCCGTCCTCGGCCACGTAGCGGTCGCCGGCGACGTCGACGGTGATGTTGTCGACCCCGGTCAGCAGGGCGCCGGCCTCGTCGGTGACCTCGGTGGTGGCGGTGTCGTAGACGACCTCGACGTCCTGGCCGTCGAGGGCCCAGATCCGGCCGTCGCCCTTGGTCGAGAGGTAGGTCGTCCCCTCGAAGTGGGCCAGGCCCTCGCCACCGTTGAAGCGGACGACATCGGCGACCTGGTTCCGGGTCGGCGTGGCGGCCGCGCCGTTGACGCCGGCCGGGTCCGGCAGCGGCTCCCAGCGACGGCTGCCCTCGGCCCCGGCCAGCACGGCGAGCTCGCCCTCGTCGAGGCTGGGCCACGCCGCCGGCGTGAAGCGGTAGAGGGCACCGTCGGGCTCGTCCTCGCTGAGGTACAGCACCTGCGCCTCGGGGTCGACGGTCACGGCCTCGTGCTTGAAGACGCCGAGCGCCGGCTTGACCACCGCCGGCACCCCGCCGAGCACGTCGCACTCCCAGACCTGGCCGTTGCCGATCTCCTCGCACGTGAGCCAGGTGCCCCACGGGGTCGCCCCGCCGGCGCAGTTGATGTAGGTCCCCTCGCAGATCCGGCCGGCGGCGACGATCTCGCCGTCGGCGTCGAAGCGGATCATCCCCGCGCCACCGGCGACGGGGTCCTCGCAGTTCGAGGTGTAGACCCAGCCGCCGTCGTCCTGCGGGAAGACGGCGCCGCCGTCGGGGCTGACGTGCCAGGCGTACTCCGTGCCGGCGACGACCTCGCCGGTGGTGGCCAGGATCCGGGAGGTGAAGCCCTCGGGAAGACGCACGCCGTTGTCGTCGGGCTCGCCCAGCGGTCCGAGCCGCACCGGGGCCGGCGGCGCGGTCGTCGTCGTGGTGGTGGTGGACGCGGTGGTCTCGGGACCCGTCGTGGTCCCCCCGCCACTGCTCTCGCCGTCGTCGTCGCTGCACCCGGCCACCCACGGCAGCACCGCGGTGGAGACGAGCCCGAGGCCCATCAGCCGCAGCATGCGTCGTCGGTCGATGTCGAGATCCCCTGGTGTCACGCGGCGGACGGTAGCCGGACGGTGAACCGTGGGCGACGCGTTGGTCAGGGCTTGGTGATCGGGGCCCAGGCGAGGAGCAGGACCTTCTCGCCCTCGCTGGGGAAGCGCACGGTGATCTCGGTCTTGTCGCCCTGGCCCTGGAGGTCGAGGACCACGCCCTCGCCCCACTTGGCGTGCATGACGTCGTCGCCGATCCGGATCCCGTGATCGGCCACCGGGTGCACCGCCGCGCTCTGGCCCGCCTCCATCGCCGCGTCGACCTGCATCTGCCGCGCCGCCTCCCGCCGGGCCCGGGCCGGGCTCACGCCATCGCCCCGCTCGGGCCGATCACGCGCCCCCCACGACGTCGACGAGCCGCTGCTCCCCCAGCTCCCGCCGCCCCGCGACGCCCGCCGTCGACCCTGGATCTCGGTGACCAGCTCGGAGGGGATCTCCTCCAGGAAGCGGCTGGGCGGGTTGTACTGGGTGGCCCCGAACATGGTGCGGGCCCAGGCGTGGCTGAGGTGGAGCATCTCGCGGGCCCGGGTGATGCCGACGTAGGCGAGGCGACGCTCCTCCTCCAGCTCGGCCGGCTCGGTGAGCGCCCGGATGTGGGGGAAGACGCCGTCCTCCATCCCGATGATGAACACGATCGGGAACTCGAGGCCCTTGGCCGAGTGCAGCGTCATCAGCACGACCTGGGACTCGTCGGGGTCGAGGGCGTCGGTGTCGGACACCAGGCTGATCGACTCGAGGAAGACGTCGACGTCCTCGGCCTCCTGCGCCGCGCCCATCAGCTCGGCCAGGTTCTCGAGACGACCCTCGGCCTCGATCGAGTGCTCGGCCCGCAGCTCGGCCACGTAGCCGCTCTTGTCGAGGCAGACCTCGAGCATGCGGGCAGGACCCTCGTCGCGCACGTCGGCGGCCTCGTCGATGATGGCCAGGAAGGTGGCGATGCCGTTGACCGCCCGGCCGCCGATGCCGGCCTCGTCGGACCGCCGCATGGCCTCGAGGAAGGTCAGGCCCTGGCTGGCGGCCCAGGCATCGAGCCGGGCGATCGAGGCGTCGCCCACGCCCCGCTTGGGCGTGTTGACGACCCGCTTGACCGACACCTCGTCGGCCGGGTTGGTGACCGACTTCAGGTAGGCGACGGCGTCCTTGATCTCGCGCCGGTCGTAGAAGCGGGTGCCGCCGACGACCTTGTAGGGGATCGACTGGCGGGCGAGGGCCTCCTCCAGGACGCGGCTCTGGGCGTTGGTCCGGTAGAAGACGGCCACGTCGCCCCACCGGTACCCCTGGTCGTGGAGCGTCGACATCCGACCGGTGACCCACTGGGCCTCGTCGGCCTCGTCGTCAGCGTGGTAGCGGGAGATGAGATCGCCCTTGCCCTGGTCGGTCCAGAGCTCCTTGGGCTTGCGGCCGATGTTGTTGGCGATGACCGCGTTGGCGGCGTCGAGCACCGTCTGGGTCGATCGGTAGTTCTGCTCCAGCAGCACCGTCGTGACCTCGGGGAAGGCCTTCTCGAAGTCGAGGATGTTCGAGATGTCCGCCCCCCGAAAGGCGTAGATCGACTGGTCGCCGTCGCCGACGACCATGACGTTGCGGTGGTCGGAGGCGAGGAGGACGACCAGCTCGTTCTGGACCGGGTTCGTGTCCTGGTACTCGTCGACGAGGATGTGCTGGAAGCGCTGCTGGTAGTGCTCCAGGGCCTCGGGGAAGGCCTTGAGCACCTCGACGGTGACGCCCAGCAGGTCGTCGAAGTCCATGGCCCCGGCCTTGCGCAGCCGGCCCTGGTAGTCCCGGTAGGCCTCGGCGAAGCGCTTCTCGAACGGGTTCGATGCCTGGGCCGCGTAGGTGTCGACGTCGAGGCCCTTGTTCTTGGCCGCCGAGATCTGGCCGTAGACCGAGCGGGCCGAGAACCGCTTCGGGTCCATGTCGAGGTCGCGCAGGACGTAGCCCATCAGCCGCTGGGCGTCGGCCATGTCGTAGATCGTGAAGCTCGACGGGTAGCCGAGGCGCGGTGCCTCGCGCCGGAGGATGCGGACGCACGCCGAGTGGAAGGTCGACACCCACATCTTCTGGGCCACCGGGCCGACCAGGCCCTCGACCCGCTGCTTCATCTCGTCGGCCGCCTTGTTGGTGAAGGTGATGGCCAAGATGGCGAAGGGCGACACGCCGTGATCGCGGATCAGGTGGGCGATGCGGTGGGTCAGGACCCGGGTCTTGCCCGAGCCGGCACCGGCCAGCACCAGGAGGGGTCCGTCGACGTGGGTGACGGCGTCGGCCTGGGCCGGGTTGAGCCCGAGCAGCAGCTCGGGCGCGTCGTCGTCACGGGTCTCCCGGGGCATCACGGCCACCCTACCGAGGGGGTGCGACAGCCCTCCGCAGCCAGGGGGCTAGCCCCCGGACACGACTCGTGCCCACCAGGTCGCAGCGGGGTCGGTGTTCCTGGGAGACTGCCAGCATCGGCGCCACCCCGCCCTCGGACTCCCCCCGGCCTGCACCACGCCGGGACCACGCTGCGCCCGAGCGCGGCGGCGACCTCACGCGCCCGGAGCCCGACATCGTCGACGAGCCGGCCGAGCCGCTCGAGGACGAGCCCGAGGGCCTGCTCGGCACCAACGTCACCGCCGAGATGCTCAAGGTCACCACGACCAAGACGCTCAAGCGGACGCCGCTGATCATCCTGTTCTTCCTGGTCTTCAACTACCTCGTGCTGCCCACGCTGGGCGACGCGGGGGAGGCCATCGACCGGCTCAGCGCCGTGAACCCGTTCTTCCTGCTGCTCGCCCTCGGGCTCGAGGGGGCGGCGCTGGCGGCCTACGCCCAGCTCACCCGGGTCACCCTGCCGCCCGAGCCCAAGCTGAGCCTGGTGTCGGTGCTCCGCATCCAGCTGTCGACCAGGGCCGTCACCAACCTGGTGCCGGGCGGGTCGGCGGCCGGCGGCACCCTCGGCTACCGGCTGTTGACCCAGGCGGGCATCGACAGCCCGTCGGCGGGGTTCAGCATGGCGACGGTCGGCCTGGGCTCGGCCATCGTCCTCAACCTCCTGCTCTGGGTCTCCCTGCTGATCTCGATCCCGCTCGACGGCTTCAACCCGCTCTACGGCACCGCCGCCATCACCGGGATGCTGCTGCTGGCCGCCGTCGCCGCCGGCGTGGCCCTGATGCTCAAGGGCCGCGACACGGCGGTGCGGGTGGTCAGGGCCGTGGCCCGGAAGGTGCCGTTCCTCCAGCCCGACACCGCCGAGCGCTTCGTCCGCACGCTGGTGGCCCGGCTGGCCGACCTGCTCGACAACCCGACCCTGCT
>DATHEV010000173.1:0-2567 GCA_035318405.1 Iamia sp. | reverse complement strand
CTCCGGCACCAGATGACGACACAACGCCGCCGCGTCCAACAGCTCAACGTTCGGATCGCTCCTGCCCTGCATGCCCCCATCCTCCGCGATCCCCGCCCCGATCGCGAGCACCAACAGGCAGATTCTTCAACAGCGTCCTAGCTGGCCAGGGCGTTGTCGCCGAACAAGGGCAGGGGCACCACGTCGCGGCGGTCGCGCAGCTGCCAGCCCCGCGGCACCGACATGCGGTCGGCGTGGGCCTCGCACAGGTCGTGGGTCATGGGGTGCGCCTCGTCGCTGAGCGGCGCCAGCCAGACCGTCGAGGTCTCGTACTCGTAGGCGAGCGTCGTCCGCGCCCCCTGGGAGCAGTCCGGCCGGGCACAGCGACGAGCCATGACCGGAGAGTATCGGCCCGGATCGGGCCCCAAGGTGATGGCCGCGAGCGCTGTCGAGGCCCCTACCATGGCCGCCATGTCCCAGCAGGGCCCACCGTCTCCCCCGTCCCCCCCTGAAGGCTCCGGTTCCGGTGGCCGCGGGTCCAGCCCGGCCTCGCCCGGGTGGCCCAAGTGGTCGCTCTACGTCCTCCTCGCCGCCTTCCTCGGCATCATCGTCCTCGCCGTCTCCTCGGGCGGCGGGACGGGTGACGAGATCTCCTACTCGAAGTTCCGCGACAAGGTCATCGCCGACGACGTGAAGTCGATCGAGTTCGACAACGCCTCGGCCAAGATCACCGGCGAGCTCACCAACGGCGAGGAGTTCCGGACCACCGGCTTCCGCGAGGCCCCCCAGGACATCATCAGCCTGGCCCAGGAGCACGGCGTCGACCTCTCGCCCAAGACCGAGGGTCCCGGCTTCCTCGAGACCTGGCTCCCCCTCGCCCTGCCGTTCGCCTTCTTCGGCTTCCTGCTGTGGATGCTGAACCGTCGGGCATCGGGCCAAATGGGCAACATCATGTCCATCGGCCGGAGCAAGGCGAAGACCTACAGCACCGAGCGCCCGGGCACCACGTTCGCCGACGTGGCCGGCTACGAGGGCGTCAAGGTCGAGATCACCGAGGTCGTCGACTTTCTCAAGCACCCCGAGAAGTTCGGCCAGATCGGCGCCCGCATCCCGAAGGGCATCCTGCTGGTCGGCCCCCCCGGCACCGGCAAGACCCTCATCGCCCGGGCCGTGGCCGGCGAGGCCGGCGTGCCGTTCCTGTCGGTCTCGGGCTCCGACTTCATGGAGATGTTCGTCGGCGTCGGCGCCAGCCGGGTCCGCGACCTGTTCCAGACGGCCAAGAAGATGGGCCGGGCCATCATCTTCATCGACGAGATCGACTCCATCGGCCGCAAGCGCGGGGCCGGCCTGGGCGGTGGCCACGACGAGCGGGAGCAGACGCTCAACCAGATGCTCAACGAGATGGACGGCTTCGAGGCCACCGAGGGCATCGTGATGATGGCGGCCACCAACCGGCCGGACATCCTCGACCCCGCCCTGCTCCGGCCGGGCCGCTTCGACCGCCAGGTCGTCGTGCCCCTCCCCGAGATGTCCGAGCGCCTGGCCATCCTCGGCGTCCACACCAAGGGCAAGAGCCTCTCCCCCGACCTCGACCTCAACATCGTGGCCCGGGGCACCCCCGGCATGAGCGGTGCCGAGCTGTCGAACCTGGTCAACGAGGCCGCCCTCCACGCCGTGCGCCAGGGCCGCCAGTCGATCGGCGACGAGGACTTCGAGTACGCCCGCGACCGCGTCCTGATGGGCGCCCGGCGCGAGTCGATGGCGCTCTCGCCGTCCGAGAAGGAGCTCACCGCCTACCACGAGGCCGGCCACGCCGTGTGCGCCACCCTCCTGGAGAACGCCGACCCGCTCCACAAGGTCACGATCCTCCCCATCGGCATGGCCCTGGGCGTCACCCAGCAGCTGCCGGACGGCGACCGTCACAGCTACGACCAGAACTACCTCGAGGACTCCATCGTGGTGGCCATGGGCGGCCGGGTGGCCGAGCAGATCGTCTTCGGCGTCATGACCACCGGGGCGGGGAACGACCTCGAGGTCAGCACCAACCGGGCCCGGCGCATGGTCACCGAGTGGGGCATGAGCCCCAAGGTCGGGCCCCAGGCGTGGGGCGGCAGCGGCCAGGTCTTCCTGGGCGAGGACATCATGCAGCAGTCCCGTGACAGCTTCAGCGGGGCCATGGCCAACGTCATCGATGAGGAGGTCGAGCGCATCCTGCGCGAGGCCGAGGAGCGGTGCCGCACCGTCCTCACCGAGAACCGGGGTGGGCTGAACATGGTGGCCCGCTCGCTGCTCGAGCACGAGACCATCGACGGCGCCACCGTCAAGCGCCTCGTGGCCATGGCGGCGGCCGACCCGGCCCCGTCGGTCGAGTCCACCTCCGTCGACTGAGGCGAGCGGGCTAGGCGCCGGCGGCGTCGCGGACGTCGGCCACCGCGGCCCACAGGTCGGCGGCCGACGGCTCGCCCAGGAAGCTCTTGTGCACGGTCCCGTCGGGGCCGAGGACGAGCAGCAGGGGCACGGCGTCGACGCCGTAGCGCTCGTGGAGGGCGGCGTCGGCCACCGAGTCGACGTCCTGCACCGCCACCTCG
>DATHEV010000172.1:0-2501 GCA_035318405.1 Iamia sp. | reverse complement strand
TCTGCACCGGCAACCAGTGCCGCTCGCCGATGGGCGAGGCCCTGCTCCGCGACCGGCTGGACCGGCTCGGCGTCGGGGCGCGGGTGCACTCGGCCGGCCTGGTGAGCGAGGGGGTGCCGGCGTCCCCCAACGGCGTCAGGGTGATGGCCAAGCGGGGCCTCGACCTGAGCGCCCACCGGAGCCAGCCCCTCACCCCGGCCGCCGTGACCGGGGCCGACCTGATCATCGGCATGGCCCGCGAGCACGTGCGGGAGGCCGTGGTGCTCGACCCGGACAGCCTGGGCCGCACGTTCACCCTCCGGGAGCTGGCCCGGCGGGCCCGCCAGACCGGCCCCCGGGCCCTGGGCGCCGACGGCACGCTCGAGCCCTTCGAGACCTGGCTGGCCCGGGTCGGCGCCGGCCGGCGCCCGGCCGATCTGCTCGGCAGCAGCACCGAGGACGACGTGTCCGACCCCATCGGGCTCTCCAAGCGCACCTACGAGCGCACCGCCCAGGAGATCGAGGACCTGGTCGACACGTTCGTCGCGCAGGCCTTCCCGATCCCGGCCCGCCGGCCGTAGCGGAGGCCGTACCGTTCCCATGATGCGCATCGCCATCGGCTCCGACCACGCCGGGTTCGCCCTCAAGGGCCACCTCGTCGCCCACCTCCGCGCCGCCGGCCACGAGGTCCTCGACGCCGGCACCGACGACGAGACGTCGGTCGACTACCCCGCCTTCTGCGCCGCCGTGGCCCGGGCCGTGGCCTCCGGCGCCGCCGACCGAGGCATCGTCATGGGTGGGTCGGGCCAGGGCGAGCAGCTGGCCGCCAACGGCGTCCGGGGCATCCGGGCCGCCCTGTGCAACGACCTCTACACGGCGCGCATGAGCCGGCTCCACAACGACGCCAACGTCCTCTCCCTCGGCGGACGGGTCGTGGGCACCGGGCTGGCCGAGGCGATCGTCGACGCCTGGCTGGCCACCGCCTTCGAGGGCGACCGCCACATCCGCCGGGTCGAGCAGCTGGCCGAGATCGCCTCGCTCGCGAGCGACCCCGAGGCCCAAGATGGGCTGATCGAACGTCTCGCCCCCGGCGCCCTGGCCCGGGCCCGCGGCGAGGCCCCCACCTCGTCCCCGTCCCCCGCCCCGTAGGAGCACCGCATGCCTTGGCCCGCAGATGACGACAAGGAGCTGTTCTCCATCATCGATGCCGAGGTCGAGCGGCAGAACACCACGATCCAGCTCATCGCCTCGGAGAACTTCACCTCGCCGGCGGTGCTGCGGGCCACCGGGACGGTCCTCACCAACAAGTACAGCGAGGGCTACCCGGGCAAGCGGTACTACGGCGGCAACGAGATGATCGACCAGGCCGAGGAGCTGGCCCGCCACCGGGCCCAGGAGCTCTTCGGCGCCGAGCACGCCAACGTCCAGCCCCACTCCGGCGCCAACGCCAACATGGCCGTCTACCTGGCCATGCTCCAGCCCGGTGACACGGTCCTGGGGCTGCGGCTCGACCAGGGCGGCCACCTCACCCACGGCTCGCCCGTCAACGCCAGCGGGATCCTCTACAGGTTCGTCTCCTACGGCGTCACCCCGTCCGACGAGCGGATCGACTTCGACCAGGTGCGCGACCTGGCCAAGGAGCACCGGCCCAAGATCATCGTGGCCGGGGCCACCGCCTACCCCCGGATCATCGACCCGGTGCCGTTCCGGGAGATCGCCGACGAGGTCGGTGCCCTCTTCATGTTCGACGCCGCCCACATCGCCGGGCTGATCGCCGGCGGTGTGCACCCCAGCCCGGTGCCGTACGCCGACATCGTCACCCTGACCACCCACAAGACCCTCCGCGGGCCCCGCGGCGGGTGCATCCTCAGCCGGTCCGAGCACGCCGCCGCCATCGACAAGGCCGTGTTCCCGGGCTCCCAGGGCGGCCCGCTCGACCACGTCATCGCGGCCAAGGCGGTGGCCTTCCGGGAGGCGGCCGACCCGTCGTTCACGGACTACGCCGAGGCCATCGTGGCCAACGCCGCGGCGCTGGCCCAGCGGCTGGCCGAGCACGGCCTGCGTCTGGTCTCCGGGGGCACCGACAACCACCTCATGCTCGTCGACCTGCGCAGCCTCGACGAGGGGCTGTCGGGCAAGAAGGCCCGCCTGGCGCTCGACTCGGCCGGCATCAGCCTCAACGAGAACACCGTGCCCGACGATCCCCGCCCGCCGTACATCACCAGCGGGCTGCGCATCGGCTCGCCCGCCGTCACCACGCAGGGCATGGGCGTCGCCGAGATGGCCACCGTCGGCGACCTGATCCACCGCACCCTGCTGGGTCGCGAGGACGAGACCGAGATCGCCGCCGTGCGGGCCGAGGTCCGGGCGCTGTGCGACCGCTTCGCCCCGTACCCCGACCTCGCCGGCTGAACGGGCCCCCCTCCCCGGTGTGCGGCCGGGACCGGCGCGCGGGCCGCAGTAGCGTGCGCATCGATGTCGGGCACCAGCGCTGATCACGAGCGGCTGATCGGGTCGCGGCC
>DATHEV010000171.1:0-10834 GCA_035318405.1 Iamia sp. | reverse complement strand
GTCCGACGGGCGTGCGCATGGTCCGCCAGACGCTGCCGTCGGCGATGATCCTGTAGGTGGGGTCGAACCGGCCCCGGCTGAGCGGGCCCAGCGTGCGGCGCACATCGACCGCCCACCCCGGGCTCCACTCCCGTCGCACCGTCCCGGCCACCATCGCCGCGAACCTACGCCAGGGATGCGACAGCGGAGCCCCGGTCACTCGGTGCCAGGCACCGAGTGACCGCAGCAGCGACGGTCCAGACGTGCCAGCCTCGGCGTCATGGACATCGAGCTGGTGGGTCGGGCCCTGCGGACGCTCCCGGACGACGACGACCACCCGTACCGCAGCGGTCCCTGGCGCCCCCAGCACGAGGAGTGGCACGTCGACACGCTCGACCTGGTGGCCGGCGAGCTGCCCGAGGACCTCGACGGGCTGTACCTGCGCAACACCGAGAACCCGGTCCACCTCCCGATCGAGCGGTACCACCCGTTCGACGGCGACGGCATGGTCCACGCCGTGGGGTTCCAGGACGGCCGGGCCTGGTACCGCAACCGCTTCATCCGCACCGCCGGGTTCGAGGCCGAGCAGGAGGTGGGCCGCAGCCTGTGGGCCGGCATCTCCGAGAGCCCCAAGGTGGCCGAGGCCCCCGGCGGCTGGGGCGCCCGCACCCGGATGAAGGACGCGTCGAGCACCGACATCGTCGTCCACGCCGGCGAGGCCCTCACCAGCTTCTGGCAGTGCGGCGACCTCTACCGGCTCGACCCGCTCACCCTCGACACCATCGGCGCCACCAGCTGGGACGGCTGGTTCCCGGCGGCCGGCGTGTCGGCCCACACCAAGGTCGACGAGGCCACCGGCGAGATGTTCTTCTTCAGCTACGGGCTGGAGGCGCCGTACCTCCACTTCGGGGTCGTCGACGCCGACAACCGGCTGGTGCACCACACGCCGGTCCCGCTGCCCGGGCCCCGTCTCCCGCACGACATGGCGTTCACCGAGAACCACGTGATCCTCAACGCCTTCCCCATGTACTGGGACCAGCGCCTGCTCGAGAAGGGCCACTTCGCCCTGGCGATGCACGACGAGCCCAGCCGGTTCGCCGTCCTGCCCAGGCGGGGCACCGAGGCCGACATCGTCTGGTTCGAGGCCGACCCGACCTACGTCCTCCACTTCACCAACGCCTACGAGGACGGCGATGAGATCGTGCTGGAGGGCTTCTACCAGGAGTCCCCGATGCCCAAGCCCGACGTCAGCGACGAGATGTGGATGTTCCGCTACCTCGCCCTCGACTGGATGAAGACCCGCCTCCACCGCTGGCGCTTCGACCTGAAGACCGGGAAGACCCACGAGGAGCACATCCGCGACGACTACACCGAGTTCGGGATCATCAACCCCGCCGTGGCCGGCAAGCCGCACCGCTACGTCCACGCCGCCACCGGCAAGCCGGGCTGGTTCCTGTTCGACGGCCTCGTCCGTCACGACGTCCAGACCGGCGTCGACCAGCACCTCCGCCTGCCCGAGGGCGTGTACTGCTCCGAGGTCGGCGTCGCCCCCAAGGTCGGCGGCACCGCCGAGGACGACGCCTACCTGGTGACCCTCACGACCGATGCGGCCCACGACACGTCCGAGTGCTGGGTGATCGACGCCGCCGACGTGAGCGCCGGCCCCGTGGCCAAGCTCCGCCTCCCGCAGCGCATCTCCAGCGGCACCCACGCCACCTGGGCCCCTGGCGCCGCCGTCCCCGGCTGGTAGCCCCGTTCTGTCAATCCCCGTGCCCGTCAGCGGTGCACGGCGATTGACAGAAGCGGGTTCACTGCTCGGCGGCCCAGGTGAGGAAGGCGGCCAGGGCGGAGAAGTCGTCGGGGCCGGCCATCTCGACCTGGCCCATCCAGATGGTGGCCCGGCCGCGGGACGGGATCACGTAACCGGCGGTGCCGGTTCCGCCGGTCCAGCCGTAGCGGCCGGGGACGTTCCAGGGCTCGGTGGCGGTCAGGTCGACGCTGCCGCCGAAGCCCCACCCCTGGCCCTGGAGGAACGGGCTGTCGGGCTCGGCCTCGGCGTGGCTGGTCATCATCAGCCGCACCGACTCGGCGTCGAGCACCGGGGCGCCGTCCGGGCCGGCCCCGGACGCCAGCAGCATCCGGGCGAAGGCCAGCCAGTCGTCCACCGTCGAGACCAGCCCACCGGCGCCCGAGAGGAAGGGCGGGGGAGAGGCCCACTGGCCCTCGGGCGGGTCGACCAGCTCGAGGGCTGCCGCGTCGTCCCGGCGGTACTGGGTCGCCAGCCGGTCGAGGGTGGAGCCCGATGCGACGAACGCGGTGTCGACCATCGCCAGCGGCCCGAGCAGGGTGTCGTCGAAGACGTCGCTCAGCGGCGCCTCCTCGACCCGGGCCAGGAGGACGCCGAGGAGGTCGCTGCCGGCGTTGTAGCTCCAGCCCTCGCCCGGCTGGTGGAGGAGGGGGACGCGCCCCATGGCGGCGATCCACTCGTCGGTGGGGAGCGCCTCCTGCGGCCGGGGCGGGCCCTGAAGGCGCTGGGCGAACACGTGCTGGACCACCGGGACGGAGAAGTCGGACGGGAAGCCGTGGCCGCCCTGGAAGGTGAGGAGGTGCCGGACGGTGATCGGCCGCACGGCCGGGACGACGTCGTCGAGCTCGGCGTCGACCGCCCGCAGCACCATCGGGTCGGCCAGCTCGGGCAGCCACGTCGCCACCGGGTCGTCGAGCCCGAGCCGGCCCCGTTCGACCAGGACCATGGTGGCGGCGGCGAGGATCGGCTTGGTGAGCGAGGCGATGCGGAACACCGTGTCCCGGGTCATCGGCACCCCGTCGACGGCGCGCCGGCCGGACACCGCCACGTCGACGGACCCCGACCCGACATCGGCCACCAGCGCCACCGCTCCGGGCACCCGCCCGGCCTCCACCTGGCCGTCGACGATCTCCTGCAACGTGGTCATGCGAGGTCCGACGTCACCGGGCGAGTGGCCTCATCGGTCCGGTGGGCTCAGGAGCCGGCGAGCTTGGCGACGACGGGGGCGAAGGGCGCCATGCTGTCGCCCTGGATCACGACGTAGGAGAAGCCCCAGCGGTCGCGGCGGGCCTCGAGATCGGCGCAGATCTCGTCGACCGTGCCGATGAGGGCGTGGGGGTAGTCGGCCACCTCGTCGGGACCGATGCCGAACAGCGGCGCCATCATCTCGATCGTCCCGGCCTTGTCGTCGGTGACGATGGTGGCGAAGTGGAGGGCGTTGAGCTCGATGTCGGCGAAGCGGTCGCCCGCCGCCGTCCTGATCCACTCGATCTTCTGGTCGGTGAGCGTCGCCGTGCCCGAGCGGGCGGCGTCGAGATCGACCTGGCCGTTGGGGATGGTGGGGTTCACCCCGACGATCTGGGCCTCGCGGGCGGCGAACGACAGCACCCGCTTGAGCCCGCCACCGATCAGCAGCGGGGGGTGGGGCTGCTGGACCGGCTTGGGCAGCCCGTCGTAGCCGGAGAGCGTGTAGTGCTCGCCCTGGTACGAGAACGGGTCGGGGCCGAAGACGCCCTTGAGGACGGCGACGGCCTCGACCATGCGGTCGACCCGGATCTTGGGCTCGTCCATGGGGATGCCCGACTGGACGTAGTCCGACGTCATCCAGCCGGCCCCGAGACCCAGCTCCAGGCGCCCGCCGGTGAGCACGTCGAGCGTGGCGCAGTCCTTGGCCAGCACGACCGGGTGGCGGTAGTCGTTGTCGAAGACGAGGGTGCCCACCCGCAGGGTGGTGGTGGCGTCGGCGGCCGCCTGGAGGGCGACGACGGGGGAGAGCTGGTCGCCGAAGTGGTCCGGCATGAAGAGGGTCGAGAACCCGAGGTCCTCGGCCTGGCGGGCGAGACCGGCCCACGAGGCGGCGTCGGGGGCGGAGCTGAGCTGGATGCCGAAGCGAAAGGGTCGGGGATGGGCCATGGACGGTGAAACTACCGGGAGTCCCGCGAGGCTCGCGCGGGGGCCGGCCACTAACCTCGGCGGGGCGTGTTGAGGAAGCTGAGGGACGCGGTCCTGATCAACGTGGGGCGGATCATCCGGCTCGGCGGCATCGTCGTGCTGGGGGTGGTGACGCTGACGGCATCCCTCTTCGTCGTCGCGCCCAAGGTGTCGGAGATCGCCAGGTCGCACAGCTTCGAGATCCCGTCGGTCACGCTCGACCCGCTGTCCTCGCGCTCCTACGTCTACGACCGCTTCGGCAACCAGATGGCGACGTTCGTCTCGGCCGAGAACCGGGACCCCGTCGAGATCAAGGACGTGCCCCGCACGGTCACCGACTCGGTGCTCGCCGCCGAGGACTCGTCCTTCTACAGCCACGACGGGGTCAACGCCCGCTCGATCGGGCGGGCCCTCACCGCCAACATCGAGAGCGGCGACGTGGCCCAGGGCGGCTCGACCATCACCCAGCAGGTGGTGAAGAACGCCATCACCGGCGGCGAGCAGGACTTCGCCCGCAAGATCCGGGAGGCCGTGCTCGCCGTCGAGCTGGAGGATCGCTACACCAAGGACGAGATCCTCGAGCGCTACCTGAACACGATCTACCTGGGCTCGGGCGCCTATGGCGTGCAGGCCGCGGCCGAGGTCTACTTCGACAAGGACGTCGCCGAGCTCACCTGGGCCGAGGGGGCGATGCTCGCCGGGATCATCCGGTGCCCGATCTCCTGCGACCCGTTCAAGGGCCGGTCCCAGACCATCGCTCGCCGGGCCACGGTGCTCGACGCCCTCTACGCCACCGACCGGATCACCGAGCTCGACCGCGACATCGGCAAGTTCACCCAGCTGCCGACCGAGCCCAACCTGCCCCAGCAGCCCGACGACTACTTCATCGAGTCGGTCAAGCAGCAGCTGCTGGACGACCCCCGCCTGGGCGACACCCCGACCGCTCGCTACAACCGCCTCTACGGCGGCGGCCTGCGGATCTACACGACCTTCGACCAGACCATGTACTGGCTGGCCCAGAAGGCCCGGAACGACACCCTGCCCAACCACCTCGGCGACGGCACGTTCGGCCTGGACCCCGCCCCCAACGGGTCCCGCCGCATCGGCACCGCGGCCATGGCCGGCGTCGAGCCCAAGAACGGAGCGGTGCGCTTCCTCGTCGGCGGACCCGGCTTCGATCGCTACCAGTTCGACCTGTCGCAGTCGTCGAACCGCCAGGTCGGGTCGACCTTCAAGACCTTCGTCCTGACGCAGGCGATCCTCCAGGGGATCTCGCCGAACGCCCAGATCGACGGCTCCGGTCCCTGCAAGATCCCCGGCTACCCCGAGGACAACCCCCCCGGGAACTTCGGCGGCGGAGGGGGCGGGCCCGGCTCGCTCCTCCGGCAGACCCTGAGCTCGTCGAACTGCGCCTTCCTCCGGCTGAACCAGATCGTGGGGCCGGACCGGGTCGCCGCCCTGGCCGCGCAGATGGGCATCACCACGCCCCTCCACCCCGAGAACGCCTCGATGGCGCTGGGCTCCGACGGCATCTCGCCCCTCGACATGGCCGCCGCCTACTCGGTCCTGGCCAACGACGGCGTCAAGAACGCCCCCTACTTCATCGACCGGGTGGAGGAGGCCGACGGCAGCGTCCTGTTCGCCCACCAGGCGGCGCCCGAGCGGGTCCTGCCGGTCGAGGTGGCCCGCACGGTCACCGACATCCTCCACCAGAACGTCGAGAGCGGCACGGGCCGCAATGCCGACCTCGGCGATCAGCCCGCCGCCGGCAAGACGGGCACCACCAACGGCCCCAGCGACGTCTGGTTCGTCGGCTTCACCCCGCAGCTGTCCACCTCGGTGTGGGTCGGTGGCACCTCGGACAACCTGCCCCTCCAGCACGTGGGCAGCTCGATCACCGGTGGCGCCATCCCGGCCAAAACATGGGGGGCGTTCATGAGCGAGGCGCTGCGGGGCGCCCCGATCGAGGAGTTCATCCCGCCCCCGCCCCGGACCGGCCCCAGCGAGCGTCTGTGCCTGGACTTCGGGGGCCGTCGGTGCCCGCGGGGCAGCATCATCGGCCCGGACCACGAGACCGCCGGATCGCGGGACGACGACGACGACTTCGACGGCGGCGGATGATCCCGGTCGGACCGCCTAGGTTCAACCAGCGATGACCGACCCCATGGAGCAGCTGCTCGTCGTCCAGGGCCACGATCTGCGCGGGACCCAGTTGCGCACCCGCCGTCAGGGCCTGCCGGAGCGGGACGAGGCCGTGCAGGTCGCCGCCGCCCACCAGGCCGTGGTCGCCGAGCTGGCCATCGTCGACGCCGAGCGCCACCGCCTCGAGCGGGAGCAGGCCCGCATCGACGACGAGGTGTCGGCGCTGAAGGACAAGTCGGCCCACGCCGACAAGGCCCTCTACGGCGGTGGCGTCACGGGCGCCCGCGAGCTCCAGGGCCTACAGGACGAGATCGCCTCGCTGGGCCGCCGCATCGGCGACCTGGAGGACGCCGAGCTGGAGCTGATGGTCGAGCGCGACCCGCTCGACGAGCAGGCCACCGCGCTGGAGGGCCAACGCGACGCCCTCCTCGCCCAGGGCGAGGACCTGGCCCGCCGCATCACCGTGGCCGAGGCCGAGATCGACGCCGAGATCGACGCCGAGGCGGCCGCCCGGGACGAGGCGGCCGCGACCGTGCCCGACGACCTGCTGGCCGACTACGAGACGCTCCGCTCCAAGCGGGCCGGCATCGGCGTGGCCAAGCTTGAGCACGGCACCTGCCAGGGCTGCCACATGAAGCTGTCGGCCATGGAGCTGGACCGCATCAAGGCCCTACCGCCCGACGCCCGCATCATCTGCGAGGACTGCGGCCGACTTCTTGTCCGCTAGGCAGCTGTGATCGTCGTGAGGGGCGTTGTCGTCCCATCGCCTCTCCGCGTCGCCGAGCTGGGCTGGCGCTCCCATCCACGAGCCTCCGGGGCTGCCGCTGGGCCGACCGGGCCGCGTCGCGGGCGTTAGCCGGGGACAGCTGTGCTCCTCTGGTTCGTCGGCCCGGCGGTCGCCATCGTGTGGATGGTCTTCCGCAGCCCCATGGCCGACCACCGCATGGTCGCCCTCGGCGCCCTCCTGCCGCTGGCCGAGGCGCTGACGGGCGGGCCCCGGGTCCTCCACACGCTGCTCGGCGCCGTCGTGGCGCTGGGCCTGGTCATGGCGGCCACCCGGGGCCGGCGGCTGGTGCGCCGACGCTGGCTGGGCATCCCCATCGGGCTGTTCCTGCACCTCGCCCTCGACGGCAGCTTCACCCGGGCCGAGCTGTTCTGGTGGCCCTTCCTGGGCCTCGACCTGGGCGCGGGCGGCCTGCCCGAGCTCGATCACCCCGTCGCCGTCATCCTCCTCCTGGAGGGGCTGGGGGCGGCCGCCTGCTGGTGGTGCCACCAGGCCTTCGGCCTCGACGACCGGACCCGCCGCCAGGTCTTCCTCCGGACCGGCCAGATCGACCGCAAGCTTCTCCCGCCCGACGGTCACTAGGTGCCAGGCACCATGTGACGGTCACTCGGTGCCTGGCACCATGTGACTACGGCAACCCGGCGCGGGGGACGTCGACGGGGGTGGTGGCGAGGACGGCCTCGTGGGCGGCGCGGCGGGCGTGCTCGAAGAAGTCGGGGGCCAGACACACCAGGAGGGTGCGGCCGTCGTCGCCGCCCAGCATGCAGGCGAAGGCGCCCTGGCCCTCGGGCGCGGCCACCTCGTCGACGATCTCGCCGCCGGGGGCGATCCGGAGGACCCGGGCGCCGATAGCGTCGGCCATCCAGATGTGGCCCTCGGCGTCGAGCCCGCAGCCGTCGGGCCCGACGGTGACGGAGCCCAGCGTCTCGGCGAACGAGCCCATGGGTGGGGTGGGAGCGATCTGGGCGTGGACCCGCCGGTCCGACAGGCTGCCGTCGTCGGGGTCGATGGTGAAGGCGGTGTAGCGGCAGCCCATGGTCTCGCCCACGATCAGGGTCGAGCCGTCGGGGCTGATGACCGATCCGTTGGGGAAGTGGAGGCCCTCGGCCCCGATCGAGACGTCGCCCTCCGGGGTCACGTGGTAGATCGGCGACGGCTGCGGGTCGTGACCCGACATGAGGTCGAAGCCGAAGCTGCCCACGTAGGCATGGCCCGTGGCCGACACGACCATGTCGTTCAGCGGGCCCTCCACGCCGACGTCGGTGAGGTCGGCGTGGACCGACGTCGTGCCGTCGGCCGCCACCCGCAGGACCTGGTGGTCCTTCATGGCCACCGCGATCAGCGTCCCGTCGGGCAGCCAGCCCAGCCCCGACGGCTGGCCCGGCACCTCGGCCACCTGGGTCTCGACCCCGTCGGTGGTGACCGTGAAGATGCCGTGCCGGTAGAAGTCCGACACCCACCAGGCCCCGTCGTGCCAGCGCGGCCCCTCGAAGAAGCAGCCGCCGTCCGACAAGGTGGTGAGGATTCGCTCGCTGCGCTCGCTCATGGCGTCGGACCTTATGACGGCGTCAGAAGCCGCGCAGGGGGAGCTCGGGGGGACGCCGCAACCAGCTGTCGTCGGGGTAGGTGGCGGCACCGTCGATGACGTGGAGGGAATAGGCCTGGCGGGACCGGTCGGAGCGGTTCGGGCCGGACCAGTGGGGGAGGAGGCCGTGCAGCACGACCATGGTCCCCGCTGCCACCTCGAGCGGGACGAGCGGGCCGTCGGGCCCGGGCAGGGGGAGCGGGGTGGCGTCGAGCTCGGTGAAGCGGGTGCCGTCGGCGTCGCTCTCACCGGCCCGGGAGAAGACCTGTCGCAGCGGGCCGCGGTGGCCGCCGGGCTCGGCCCACAGGCAGCCGTTGTCGAGCGTGGCATCCTCCAGGGCCACCCACAGGCCCATCACGGACTGCGGGTCGGTCGAGAGGAAGGTGGCGTCCTGGTGACAGGTCACCTCGCCCCCGATGTGGGGCTGCTTGAAGATGTGCATGGACTGGAGGAGCAGGGGCTGCTCGGGCCCCAGCGCCGCCACCGTGTCGGCGAAGACCTCGGCCCGGGCGAAGCGGTCGTAGGTGTCGTCCAGGTCGTGCTGGGCGTGGCCGATCTTGTTGATCGATCGCTCGAGCGGGACGGTCAGCTCGCCGTCGGCGTCGAAGGCCTCCTCCTCGAAGAAGCACCGCACCGCCGCCCCCGACGAGAGGAACCACTCGTCCGAGGTGCGGGTCTGCTCCTGGGTCGAGAACACCGACACCGGGTCGTCGGCCGCCTCGGCCACGATCTCGGCGGCCCGGGCCATCAGCTCGCGGCAGGCCGCGGCGGAGATGGCGTCGGGGACGACGAGGTAGCCGTCGCGCTCGTACTTCTCCAGGACGTCCACGGCGCGAGGCTACGGGGTATCCCACCCCCCAGCCGGACCGGAACCTCGATGCCCTCAGGGCCCGTCCCACCCCCCATGCGCTTGCGGATCGTCGCCCTCCTCGTACCCCTCGTCCTCGCCCTCGCCGCCTGCGGCGGTGGATCCGACGACACCACGTCGAGCGGTCCGGGGGGCGGGCCCGACGATCCCCCCGCCTCCGGGACCCTCGACGCCGAGGTGCTCTTCCTGGCCGAGGGCGAGTACCCGCTCGAGGGGGACCCCGCCGTCGAGGTGCTCGACCCCGCCGATCCCGACGGCGCCGCCACCCTGTTCATCGAGCCCGAGCGGGACGCCGCCGTCGAGGCGGTGCAGGCGGCCGACCTCGACGGCCGGACGCTGCTCGGCGGGACGGTCCAGGTGGGCTGCTTCACGGCCGGCGGCGTGTCCGTCGAGGTGATCGACGATGGCGTCGTCTTCCACGCCGAGGACGTCGACGACCAGGAGGGCGAGGTCGAATGCGCTCGCGCCGTCGTGACCGCGGCCCTGGTCAGCGTGGCCACCGACGCCCTGCCCGACGGGTTCGGTGACGACCCGACCGACCCGACCGGCCCGACGGAGCCCACCTCGCCGGAGCCACCCGGTGACGACGAGGTGCCCGGCGAGGTCGTCCAGATCGACCCCGCTCGCCACGAGGCCGACGACGGGGCCGGACCGGGCCTGGTGCGGGACCAGGTCGACTACGAGGCGCTGCTCGGACGGTACGGCCTGGGCGAACCCGACCCGGCCGTGCTGGCCCGGCTCGAGTCCGGCGCCGACGTCCTGGTCGCCGACGCCGTGAGCGGGGGCTGCGAGCTGCCGACGGACGCCACCGTGATCCGCACCGACACGGACCTCGCGCTGGAGCTCGACCACCCCCCGGTCGACCCCGACCTGGCGTGTGACGAGGCGGTCAGCGCCCTGGTGGTCGTGGCCGTCTCGTCCGCCGCCGTCGAGGGCATCGAGACGGTGGACGGCGATCCCGCCGATGGGCCGACCGGTGTCGGTGTGGTCCACGCCATCGAGCCCCTCGACATCGACGCCGAGCGCTCGGCGGAACGGTTCGACGGATCCCTCGACCCGACCGTCTACCCGGGCCTGCCCGACCTCGATCTGGGGCCCGTCGCGGAGGATGGCCAGCGCCTGGTCTTCGTGGTCGAGGCCTGCCAGCCCGCCACCGCCGAGCTCATCGCCGACCTGGGCTCCGGCACGGTCCGAGCCGAGACCCAGCAGACCGGTGGTGACATCGTCGACTGCGATGCCCTCTCGCCGTTCCTGGTCGTCGCCGATCTGGCCGCCGACCACGCCGACCTCGACCCCGTGACCGACTGAACCCCAGCCGAACTCGGTGGGGTAGACGACCGAAAACCGTCACCTACTCCACCGAGTTCGGAGGATCGACTAGGACGCTGTTGAAGAATCTGCCTGTTGGTGCTCGCGATCGGGGCGGGGATCGCGGAGGATGGGGGCATGCAGGGCAGGAGCGATCCGAACGTTGAGCTGTTGGACGCGGCGGCGTTGTGTCGTCATCTGGTGCCGGAG
>DATHEV010000170.1:0-5065 GCA_035318405.1 Iamia sp. | reverse complement strand
TCGGGGTTGATCCCCGTCGTCTCGCTGGCGGGCAGGTCCCGCACCCGGGTGACGGTGTCGGAGAAGTAGGACAGGTCGCCACCGACCATGCGGTTGCGGAGCAGGGCACGGATCCGGGCGCCGGCCTGCGAGCTCACCACGGCCAGCTGGACGTCGGCCAGCTCGACGGCCTCGGTGAAGACGCCCCGGATGCCGACACCGGTGGTGGCGGCGTCCTCCTCGAGCCCGGCGCCCTCGTCGGCCGAGCCGGCGTCGACGTCGGGGAAGGTCCCGGTCGGTGCGACACCGGCCAGGATCAGGCCGATGCGGGCCTGGGAGGTCGTGTACTCGCCCAGCGCCACCACGGTGCGGGCACCCTGGACCAGCTCGGCGTCGGTGATGGCGGCCACCAGCCGGTCGTTCAACGGCGGGAGGGCGCCCAGGGCGTTGCGGTACAGGCCCTCGACCCAGGTCCAGTCGAGCGAACGCTCCAGGACCTGCGGGCGGAGGGTCTTGGACACCTGGTCGACGGCCCGCTGGGCGCCCACCCCGGCGGACCGGACGCTGGCGTCCTCCACCGGCTCGAGGGCGCGCTGGAGCGCGGCGGCGGCCTCGTCGACCTCGGCCGCCTGGGTCTCGATGGCCTCGGTCGAGGCGTCGGCCGGCCCGGCCAGGAACGAGACGCTGTAGAGCGCCTCGAGCTGGATCGAGTGCTGGAGGGTCTGGGCGGCCACGATGGCCTCCAGGCGGACGGCGTCGGCCCGGGTGCCCGTGGCCTCGTCGCTGCGCTGCGTGTAGCCCAAGCCCGCCAGGCCGACGATCACCGCGAGCGGCGCGGCGACGATGGCGATGAGCTTGGTCCGGATGCTGAGCCTGTCGAACACCTGCGGCGATCCAGTCGTGGGTGGCGTTTCTCGATCGGGGGCGGCCGAAGTCGCTCGCGATCGTCCCGCCCCTCGTCGGCAGTTCCTGTCCGGGTTCAAGGAATCTGGTGCTCCCACCTGGGAGCGGGCCGGCCCATGGCTCACAGGCTCCGGCCCAGGATCTACGCTGCGGCCGACTCCAAGGAGGTCGCCCATGACCAACGTTCCACCTCCGGGCGGTGGGTTCCCCCCTCCCCCCAGCGGCCCGCCCCCCGGTGGCTTCCCGCCGCCCCCTCCCGGCGGCGGGTTCCCCCCGCCCTCCGGCGGCGGTGGCTTCCCGCCCCCCGGCGGCTACGGCGCCCCCGGAGGAGGCCCTCCCGGCCTGCCCGGCCCGCTGGCCGAGTGGCAGGACCGCCTGATGTCGGGACTCATCGACTTCGTCGCCCCGTGGGCCCTGGGCTACGTCCTCCAGGCCATCGGCGGCGGCGTCAACCCGCTGTCCCGCACGGGGCTGAGCCCCATCTACTGGGTCGGCTCGCTCGTCCAGCTGGCCACCATCGGCTGGGTGCTGTTCAACGGCTACCAGGCCGGCGAGACCGGCCAGAGCTTCGGCATGAAGCAGTCGGGGCTCCGCCTGGTGGGCGCCCAGACCGGCCAGAACATCGGTGGCACCCAGGGCCTGGTCCGCAACCTGCTGTTCATCCCCGGCTTCTGCTGCTGCGGGCTGCTGGTGCTGATCGACAACCTGTTCCCGTTGTGGGACACCCAGAAGCAGACCCTCCGCGACAAGATCGCCAAGTCGGTCGTCGTCAAGGTCTCCTGACCCTGATCTGACCGGGACGGCGACCCTGGTCCACCTCCTCGGTGGATCAGGGTCGCCGTCTCGCGTCCGGCGCTAGGCGAGGGGGCGGTCGGTGGGGACCACGGGGGACGGCAGCAGCGTCTCGCCCACCAGGTGACGATCGACGGCGGCGGCCGCCGAGCGGCCCTCGGCGATGGCCCACACGATCAGGCTCTGGCCCCGGCCCATGTCGCCGGCCACGAAGACGCCGGGGACGTTGGTGGCCCAGGTCTCGTCGCGGGCCACGTTGGACCGGCCGTCGAGCTCGACGCCGAGATCCTCGAGCAGCGGGCTCTTCTCGGGGCCGGTGAAGCCCATGGCCAGCAGGACCAGGTCGGCCTCGAGCTCGGTCTCGGAGCCCTCGATCTTCTCGAAGCGGCCCTCGACCATCTCGACCTCGTGCAGCCGCAGGGCCCGCACCCGGCCGTCGTCGTCGCCCACGAACTCCTCGGTGTTGACCGAGAAGAGGCGCTCGCCGCCCTCCTCGTGGGCCGACGACGTGCGGAACATGAGCGGCCAGGTGGGCCACGGGGTGGAGTTGGGCCGGGCGTCGGGCGGCCGGGGCATGATCTCGAACTGGTGCACGATGGCCGCGCCCTGGCGGTGCGAGGTGCCCAGGCAGTCGGCGCCCGTGTCGCCACCGCCGATGATGACGACCTGGCGGCCACGGGCCGAGATCGACGAGCCGAAGGTGTCGCCCTCCTGCACGCGGTTGGCCAGGGGGAGGAACTCCATGGCCTGGTGGATGCCGTCGAGCTCGCGCCCGGGGATCGGCAGGTCGCGGGCCTGGGTGGCGCCGCCGGCGAGGACGATGGCGTCGAAGTCGCGCTGGAGGTCGGCGGCGGTGACGTC
Organism: Iamia sp.; assembly: GCA_035318405.1. GTDB lineage: Bacteria > Actinomycetota > Acidimicrobiia > Acidimicrobiales > Iamiaceae > Iamia. The sequence goes on along the minus strand of DATHEV010000170.1, from coordinate 2,530 downwards.
GGTGCCGACGTCGACGCCGGCCCGGAAGACCGTGCCCTCGGCCTCCATCTGGGCGATGCGCCGGTCGAGGTGGCGCTTCTCCATCTTGAACTCGGGGATGCCGTAGCGGAGCAGGCCGCCGATGCGGTCGGCCCGCTCGAACACGGTGACCTCGTGCCCCGCCCGGGTGAGCTGCTGGGCGACGGCCAGGCCGGCCGGGCCCGAGCCCACCACGGCCACCGTCCTGCCCGTCTCGACCGTGGGCCGGACCGGGACGACCCAGCCCTCCTCCCAGGCGTGGTCGATGATCGAGACCTCGACCTGCTTGATGGTCACGGCGTCCTGGTTGATGCCCAGGACGCAGGCGGCCTCGCACGGGGCGGGGCACAGCCGGCCCGTGAACTCCGGGAAGTTGTTGGTGGCGTGGAGCCGGTCGATGGCCTCGCGCCAGCGGTCGCGGTACACGAGGTCGTTCCAGTCCGGGATCAGGTTGCCCAGCGGGCAGCCCTGGTTGCAGAAGGGGATGCCGCAGTCCATGCACCGGCTGGCCTGGGTCTGGAGGTGGTCGTCGGCGAAGGGCTCGTAGACCTCCTTCCAGTCGCGGAGGCGCACGGGGACGGGCCGCCGGGTCGGCAGCTCGCGGTCGTGCTTCAGGAACCCCTGGATGTCACCCATGACAGACCTCCTCCACGGTCACTCGGTGCCTGGCACCGTCTGTCCGGTCACTCGGCGCCTGGCACCGAGTGACCGGTGCCGCCTCTGCGAACGTCGTGAGCATCGTCATCCCTTGGCGGCGGCCATGATGGCCTCGTCGATGTCGCGGCCGGATTCCTCGGCCGCCTTGATGGCGAGCAGCACCCGCTTGTAGTCGCGGGGCATGACCTTGACGAACTGATCGACGCTGAACTGCCAGTCGGTCAGCAGCCGCCCGGCCACCTCGGACGCGGTGGCCTCCTGGTGGCGGAACACCGTGCCGACCAGCCAGTTGCGGTCGAGGTCGTCGAGCGGCTCCAGCTCGACCATCTCCCGGTTGAGCAGCCCGCCGAGGGCCCGGTCGGGGTCCCAGACGTAGGCGATGCCGCCCGACATCCCGGCGCCGAAGTTGCGCCCGGTGGGCCCCAGCACGACGACGCGGCCGCCGGTCATGTACTCGCAGCCGTGGTCGCCCACGCCCTCGACGACGGCGGTGGCGCCGGAGTTGCGGACGGCGAACCGCTCCCCCACCAGGCCCCGGATGAAGGCCTCGCCGGCGGTCGCCCCGTAGAGGATGACGTTGCCGGCGATGACGTTGTCCTCGGCCACGAAGTCCTCGTGGACCTCCAGCGGGGGCCGGAGGGTGAGACGCCCGCCCGAGAGGCCCTTGCCGACGTAGTCGTTGGCGTCGCCGAAGAGGCGGAGGGTGATGCCCTTGGGGAGGAAGGCGCCGAGGCTCTGGCCGGCCGAGCCGGTGAAGGTGATGTCGATGGTGTCGTCGGCCAGCCCGGCGCCGGCGGTGGCCTTGGTGACCTCGTGGCCGAGCATGGTGCCGACGGTGCGGTTCACGTTGCGGATCTCGCGCTCGAGCGTCACCTGCTCGCCGGCGGTGATGGCGGGCTGGCAGGCCTCGATCAGCTCGACGTCGAGGGCCCGGTCGAGCCCGTGGTCCTGGCTCTTGGTGCAGAACAGGTCCTGGTCGGGGAAGCCCGAGACGGGCTGGGCCAGGATCGGCGTCAGGTCGAGCCCGGCGGCCTTCCAGTGGTCGATGGCGGGCCGGGTGTCGAGCAGCTCGACGTGGCCGATGGCCTCCTCGATCGAGCGCAGCCCGAGCGAGGCGAGGATCTCTCGCACCTCGTCGGCCACGAACTCGAAGAAGGTCTCGACGAACTCGGGCTTGCCGCTGTAGCGCTCGCGCAGGGTGGGGTTCTGCGTGGCGATGCCCACCGGGCAGGTGTCGAGGTGGCAGACGCGCATCATGATGCAGCCCGACACGACCAGCGGGGCGGTGGCGAAGCCGTACTCCTCGGCCCCCAGCAGGGCGGCGATGATCACGTCACGACCGGTCTTCATCTGGCCGTCGGTCTGAACCACGATCCGGTCGCGCAGGCCGTTAAGCAGCAGCGTCTGCTGGGTCTCGGCCAGACCGAGCTCCCACGGGCCGCCGGCGTGCTTGAGCGACGTGAGCGGGCTGGCGCCGGTGCCGCCGTCGTGGCCGGAGATGAGCACCACGTCGGCGTGGGCCTTGGACACGCCTGCGGCGACGGTGCCCACGCCGACCTCGGACACCAGCTTCACGTGGATGCGGGCCGAGGGGTTGGCGTTCTTGAGGTCGTGGATCAGCTGGGCGAGATCCTCGATCGAGTAGATGTCGTGGTGCGGCGGCGGGCTGATCAGGCCGACGCCCGGGGTGGAGCCTCGGGTCGCGGCGATCCAGGGGTAGATCTTGAAGCCGGGGAGCTGGCCGCCCTCGCCGGGCTTGGCCCCCTGGGCCATCTTGATCTGCAGCTCGTCTGCGTTGACCAAATAGTGCGACGTGACGCCAAACCGACCCGACGCCACCTGCTTGATCGCAGAG
>DATHEV010000169.1:0-5142 GCA_035318405.1 Iamia sp. | reverse complement strand
GGGGTACGGCAGGGCCACGCGCCCGGCCGCCTCGCACAGGGCGGCCGCGGCGGCGAGCGTCAGGGCGTCGGCGCGGGGGTCGAGGTCGGCGAGGCCCAGCGCGTCCAGCGTGGCGGCCACCTCGGCCCGGACCGACGGGTCGGCCTCGGCCCGCCGGGCGACGTCCACACCGCCGAGCGCGGCGAACGCCTTGGTGGCCGTGGCGCCGAGCTCGGCCGCCTCGTCGGGGAGCACCGGGTTCACGGGCCCGCCCCCGCCAGGAGAGCCTTGGACACGATCATCCGCTGCACCTCGATGGTGCCGGAGGCGACCGTCGCGGCCTGGGCGTAGCGCCAGTGGTCCTCGATCGCCCCGTGGAGCGGCGCCGACGATCCGGCCTCCAGGCACTCGGCCCCGATCGCCTCGAACAGCACCTCGGCGACGGCTTGGTCGCACTGGGTGATGGCGATGCGGGCCGCCGACGCGAGGGCATCGGGGACCTCGCCGGTGGCCTGGGCGTGCACGGTGCGGTAGGCGAGGAGGCGGGCCACGCGGACCTGCACCAGGGCCCGGGCCCACTGGGCGGGCAGCGCCGGCGGCAGGTCGTCCCACCGGTGCGCCAGCTCGCGGCGGAGGGCCGAGAGGAGGCGCTCGCACCGGGCGTAGCGGGCGATCCCGACCCGTTCGTGGGCCAGCGCCCGGCGGATCACGGCCCACCCGCCGCCCACCTCGCCCAGCACGGCGTCGGGGCCGACCGGGACCTCGTCGAGGAAGACCTCGTTGAGGTGGTGCGGTCCGAGCATCGAGGCGATGGGCCGCACCGTGATGCCGGGGGCGTCCATGGGGACGAGGAACATGGTGATGCCCTCGTGGCGGGATCCCTCGCCCACCCGCGCCGCCAGGACGCACCACTGGGCCATGCCGGCGTACGAGGTCCAGACCTTCTGGCCCGAGATGCGCCAGCCGTCGCCGTCGGCGGTGGCCCGCGTGGCGAGGGAGGCCAGGTCGGAGCCGGCGTCGGGCTCGCTGAAGCCCTGGCACCAGATCACCTCGCCGGCGGCGATGGCCGGCAGGTGCTGGCGCTTCTGGGCCTCGGTGCCGAAGGCCATGATCGCCGGGCCGACCCAGTTGAGACCCATGTACTGGGCGCCGCGGGGCTCGTGGTGGGCCCACATCTCCTCGCGCACGACCGTCTGGTCCCAGAGCGAGCCGCCACCGCCGCCGACGTCGGTGGGCCAGGCGATGGTGAGGAGGCCCTCCTCGGCGAGGACGCGGCAGAAGCGCTGGGCGGCCTCGAGGTCGGCGGGGTCGTCGGTGAACGCGCCGAGGGAGTCCTCGGCGACGTGGGTGGCGATCAGCTCTCGCAACCGGGTGCGCAGGGCGGCCGCCTGCTCACCAAGGTCGAAGTCCATCAGGCGACCTCCTACCTGACACCGATGTTAGTCGGCCGGCTACGGTCCCCGTCCATGGACCGAGTGCCCGCCTCGGTGGCCCGCGTCCTCGACCGCGCCCTGGCCCGCGACCCGGGCCACGAGGCCCTCGTCGCCCGGGGCCGGCGCCTCACCTACGCCGAGCTCGACGCCCACGCCGACCGGGCCGCCCACGCCCTGCGCCACCTCGGCGTCGGGACCGGGGACCGGGTGGCGGCGTCGCTGCCCAACGAGGCCGACGTCGTCGTCGCCTTCCACGGCGCCATGCGCCTCGGCGCCGTGTGGGTCGGTGTGAACCAGGCCCTGGCCCCGCCCGAGAAGCGGTACCTGCTCGACGACTGCGGCGCGACCCTGCTCCTGAGCGACGACGATGCCGGCGACCTCGGGGTGCGACGGGTCGACCTGGCCACCTGGCGCACCGCGCTCGACGCGGCCGACGCCCGCCCGATCGGCGTCGACGTCGACCCACTGGCCCCCGCCGGCATCGCCTACACCAGCGGCACCACCGGGCACCCCAAGGGAGCGGTGCACAGCCAGCACAACCTGCTGGCGCCGGGTGCCGCCCTGGTCGAGAGCCGGGGCTACGGCCCGGACCTCCGCAAGGGCGACTGCTTCCCGTTCACGATCCTCAACCTGGCGGTGCTGACGACCCTGCTGGTCTCGCAGGCCGGGGGCACCTCGATCGTGATGGATCGCACCGATGCCGAGGGCGTGGCCGAGTGGGTCCGCACCGAGCGGATCACCACCTGGAACGGGGCGCCCGCCATGCTCCACAGCCTGGCCACCAACGACGCGGTGGCGCCGTCCGACCTGGCCACGCTGGACGAGGTGTGGACCGGCGGGGGCGACTGCCCCGAGGTCATCCGCACCGCGTTCGCGGCCAAGTTCGGCCGGCCGGTGCTGGCGACCTACGGGCTGAGCGAGGCCCCGACGGTGGTGGCGATCGACCCCCGCCCCGGCCCGCACGTCGCCGGGGCCTCGGGCCGGCCGCTCCCCCACCTGGCCGTGCGGATCGTCGGGGCCGACGGCGAGACGCGGCCGCCGGGCGAGACGGGCGAGATCTGCGTGGGTCCGGCCGACGACCGGTACCGGCCGATGCTGGGCTACTGGGAGCGGCCCGAGGCCACCGCCGAGGCCCTCGCCGGTGGCGAGCTGCACACCGGTGACCTGGGGTTCCTCGACGACGAGGGCTATCTGCACCTGCGGGACCGCACCAGCCTGCTGATCATCCGGGGCGGCGCCAACGTCTACCCGGCCGAGGTCGAGCGGGTGCTGCTCGCCCACCCCGGCGTCGTCGGCGCGGCCGTGCTCGGCGTCCCCGACGAGCGGCTGGGCGAGCGGGTGGTGGCGGTGGTGGAGCCGGTGGCGGGCGAGGAGATCGACCTCGACGCCCTGCGCGGCCACTGCCTGGCCCACCTGGCCCGCTACAAGGTGCCCGAGCGGTTCGTGGTGGTCGGCGGCCTGCCCCGCAACGCCATGGGCAAGGTGGTCCGCACCCGCCTCCCCGACCTCCTCTGACGGCCGGCGAGGCCTCGGCTACCTTCTAACGCCAGTGTCATCCAACGGCTTCGACCCCGAGACGGTCCGGGCCAGGTACCGGGCCGAGCGGGACAAGCGCCTGGTCCCCGGGCGGGCGGACATCCGCGACCTGACCCGCGACGAGCACTTCGCTGGCTACCGCGCCGACCCCTTCACGCCCGTGGCCGAGCGCGACCCGGTCACCGACGAGGTCGACGTCGTCATCGTGGGCGGCGGGATCGCCGGGGTCCTCGCCGGGGCGCAGCTGAGGAAGGCCGGGGTCGAGCGCATCCGCATCGTCGACCAGGCCGGGGGCATCGGCGGCACCTGGTACTGGAACCGCTACCCCGGCGTGATGTGCGACGTCGAGTCCTACATCTACCTCCCGATGCTGGAGGAGCTCGACTACGTCCCCCGGGACCGGTACGCGTCGGGCGAGGAGATCCGGCTCCACCTGGAGGCCCTCGCCGAGCGCTTCGACCTCGCGACCGACGCGCTGTTCCACACCGGGGTCACCGAGGCCTCGTGGGACGACGAAGGGGCGCGGTGGCGGGTGCAGACCGACCGCGGCGACGAGCTCCGAGCCCGCTACTACGTGCTCGCCGTCGGGATCCTGAACCTGATGAAGCTGCCGACCATCGCCGGGATGGAGCGCTTCGCCGGGCACTCGTTCCACTCGGCCCGCTGGGACTACGGCTACACCGGTGGACGGCCGGGCGAGCCGCTCACCGGGCTGGGCGACGAGGTCGTCGGCGTCATCGGCACCGGCGCCACCAGCATCCAGTGCGTCCCGGCGCTGGCCGACGCCGCCCGGCACCTCTACGTCTTCCAGCGCACGCCGTCCGCCATCGGCGTGCGGGGCAACCGGCCCACCGACCCCGGATTCGCCGCGACGCTCCGACCGGGCTGGCAGCAGGACCGGATGGACAACTTCCAGGCGGTCATGCTGGGCCGCGCCGTCGACGCCGACCTCGTGGACGACGGGTGGACCCAGCACTACGCCGCCGTGCAGAACCCGCCTCGGCACGAGGGCATGTCGATCGGCGACTACCTGCGGGGCGCCGAGGAGATCGACTTCGGGATCATGGAGGAGCACCGGTCGCGCGTCGCCGAGCTGGTCGCCGACCCCACGATCGCCGAGATCCTCAAGCCCCAGTACCGGTACACGTGCAAGCGGCCGTGCTTCCACGACGAGTACCTCGCCGCCTTCAACCGCCCGAACGTCACGCTCGTCGACTGCCCGGCCGGCATCGAGCAGGTCACCGAGCGCGGACCGGTGATCGACGGGCGCGAGTACGAGGTCGACTGCCTCGTCTACGCCACCGGCTTCGAGGCCGAGCTCACCCCGCTGTTCCGCCGGGCCGGCCACGACGTCGTGGGCCGCGACGGCACCCTGGCCGAGCGGTGGGCCGACGGCGCGTCGAGCCTCTACGGGATGATGGTCCGCGGCTTCCCGAACCTCTTCGCCATGCCCGCCCCCGGTCAGCAGGCGGTGGTGACGGTCAACTACACCCAGCTCGCCGTGTTCGGCGCCGAGGTGGTCGGTCGCCTGGTCGGCCTGCTCGAGGCCAAGGGCGTGCGGCGATGCGAGGTGGGGGCCGAGGCGGAGGAGGCGTGGACGCAGAAGGTCGTCGACTCGTTCGTGGACGCCAGCCATCACCTGTCGGCCTGCACGCCGTCGCGGATCAACATGGAGGGCCACCCCGAGAACGCCAACCCCCGCAACGGCAACTACGGCCGGGGCTTCGGCGACTACTTCGCCTACCGCCAGCTCATCGAGGGGTGGCTCGACCGGGGCGATCTCGACGGCCTGGAGCTCCAGTGACCTCTGCGTCGGCCGTCGGCCGGCGGGTCGTGGTCGTCACCGGTGGCGGTGGGGGGATCGGCGCCGCCATCGCCACCGAGCTGGGACGCCAGGGCTGCTTCGTCGTCACCGTCGATCCGCTGGTGACGTCCGACGGCTCGGCGCCGCTCCCGCCGACCGAGGAGACGACGGCGGGGCGCATCGTCGCCGCCGGCGGAGCGGCCCGGGCGTCGTCGGCCTCGGTCACCGACGCCGATGCCGTCCGCGCCCTGTTCCAGGGCCTGGTCGACGAGCACGGTCGGCTCGACGCCGTGGTCAACGCGGCCGGCATCACCCGGCCCACCACGTTCGCCCGGGGGACCGAGGACGACTGGCACGAGGTGCTCGCCGTGCACCTGGGCGGCTACCTCA
>DATHEV010000168.1:0-3092 GCA_035318405.1 Iamia sp. | reverse complement strand
CGCGGGTGGTGCCCGTCCCCGAGAACGAGCGGACCGTCTGGGGGGAGGCGCCGATGTAGGGGGTGACCTTGTAGCCGGTGATGGCCGAGCCGCCGTTGGATGCCGGCGCCGTCCACGACACGTTGGCCTGGGCGTTGCCGGCCACGGCGGACACCGCAGTGGGTGTGCCCGGTGTGGTCGCCGGGGTGACCGCGGACGAGGCGCCGGACAGGGCGCCGGTGCCGATGGCGTTCACGGCTTGGACCTTGAACGTGTAGGCGGTGCCGTTGGTGAGCCCGGTGACGGAGCGGGTGGTGCCCGTCCCCGAGAACGAGCGGACCGTCTGGGCGGTGGAGCCGATGTAGGGGGTGACCTTGTAGCCGGTGATGGCCGAGCCGCCGTTGGACGCCGGTGCCGTCCACGAGACGTTGGCCTGGGCGTTCCCTGCCGTCGCGGTGACCCCGGTGGGGGCGCCCGGGACGGTGGCCGAGCTGGCGCTGGTGATGGCCGTGCTCGAGTACGTGTGCGGGACCAGCGCCATGCCGCCGGAGTTCTTGATGCCCGAGACGGTGATGTCGAACTTCACATCGCCGGAGGAGTCCCAGTCGGCCGGCAGGGTCGTGTACCAGGTGAGCTGGCCGCTGCGGTCCCGGATCTCCACGGGCAGGCTGGTACTGCCGACCTTCACCGTGACGCTGGCGAGCGAGTAGTCCAGGGTCTGCGCCGCGTTCTTGATCGAGAAGAGGGTCTTCGTCCACCAGAGGTACGGCTGGACGATGGCCTTCGGGACGTATCCCTCGTTGGGCCAGGCGATCCAGTCGACGCCGGCCGGCACCGAGCCTCCCGTCTGGATGTCGAGGGCGTTGTAGGCCGAGGTCGAGCCGGTGGCGAACGCCGTCCCCCGGGGGTGGAGCAGCCAGTTCCGGTGGCCGGCGAAGTCGTTGCCGTCGCCGGGGTCGACCATGTACAGCTGGATGCCCTGGGCGGCGGGGAGCGAGGACAGGTTGTGGTTGCCGGACGCGTCGTAGCGGGCCTGCGTCCAACACGCCCAGCTCGATGGCGGGAAGTGGCTCAGCCCCTGGCTCGAGTTGGCGTGCTGGAGCAGCGCCGCCCGCATGGCGTCGGCGTTGTCCGCGGCGGCGTTGGGGAGCCCGGGCAGCCCGACCAGCCCCCGGTAGAAGTTGAGGGCGGCGCGGGTGGCCTCGATCGACGCTGCCGTCTCGGTGCCCTCGGTGCAGCTGTCGGTGTTGCCCGTCCACCCGACCGGAACCCCTTGTGCCTCGACCAGGCTCGACTGGTACGCCGCCCACACCGAGACCCGGTTGCTGGGATCGATGGTCGGCGTCGGGTTGACCACCGCTCCGACCGGTGCCGTGGTGGTGGCCAGGGGCACGAGGCCCAGGCCGGTGGCCGTGACGACCGCGGTCGTCACGAACAATGCTCTTAGACGGCCCATCCCGGCCTCCCGTTGTCGATCCCCGCCGGGGCCGACCGACGGCACCAGCCGGAGGAGCGTACCTGCGGCGCCGTCCGGCCGCCGCCGGCTCAGGGGAGCACGGCGGCCTGGGGGAGCAGGGTGTCGGCGTAGTCGGCGACGCTGGTGCCGCGGTCGAGGGCGACCACGCCGGTGGTGAGCTCCTCGGCCGTGGGCACGCGGTCGAGCCAGAGGAGGTGGAGCACCGACACGGTGACCACGCTGGCCTGGGCCGTCGTGTACTCGGCCGCCTCGGAGAAGCCGATCATGACGGTGCCCCGGCTGCGGCGGCCCGAGGTGATCTCGTCCGTCCAGTACGCCATCTCCCGGGTGCCCCCCTGCCGACCCAGGACGTTCTGGTACACCCGGGCCACGAACTGGACGTCGCCGAGCGTTCCGTAGATCGCCTCGAACTCCCCGGCCCGGGAGAAGAAGTCGGAGATCGAGACCATGCTCCGCCCGCCGAGGCGCTGGGCGATCCAGTACTCGAGGCCGCCCCTGTCGGGGCTGCGCCGGTAGTAGGCCCGGTAGAGCCGGGTCATTTGGTCGACGATCGTCCGGTGGTGGCTCGACCGGCGGAGGCTGGCCACCAGGTCACCGGGGGTCGACGTGCCGTCCTGGAGCGGGCCCATCCACTGCTGCGCCTCGCTGGTGGTCGGCGGGCGGCCCACCATCTGCCGGAAGACCTGGTCGACCAGCTGCGTCCAGGACGTGTAGGGCGCGATGGCCGCGGGGGTGACGGCGCCGGACGCCGCCGACGGGACGCTGGCGCCCTTGGCGTTCACGGCCTGCACGCGGAACGTGGCCGCGGCGCCGTTGGCCAGCCCGGTCACGACCTGGCGCGTGGCCGCGCCTTTGTACTCGCGGACGGCCTGGGCCCGGCCGCCGACGGTGGGCGTGACCCGGTAGCCGGTGATGACCGACCCGCCGTCGGACGACGGCGCGGTCCACGAGACGGTGGCCCGGCCGTCGCCGGGCGCCGTCGTGATGCCGGTGGGCGCCGCCGGTGCGGTGACCGGGGCGGGGTTGACCACGGCGGTGCTGGAGTAGGCGCGGGTGGTGATGGCCCGGCCGTCCGCCGTCTTCACCCCGGACACGGTGATGTCGAACTTCACGTCGGCGTCGGAGCGGTCGTAGCCCGCCGGCATGGTGACGTCCCAGGTGAGCGCGGTGTCGCCGTAGCCCGCCTGGGGGCGGTTCACGTCGACCGCCAGGGACGTCGAGCCGACCTTCACCGTCACGCGGGCGCCCGAGTAGTCGGCATCGGGGTACTGGTTCGACGACAGCGAGAACAGCACGGTGTCGTCCAGCCAGGTGAACGGGCGCAGGGCCCGCTTGGGCACGTAGCCGGCGTTGGGCCACGCCACCCAGGTCACACCGGCGGGGCGGGCCCGGGGGGCGCCGCCGATGACCTCGAGGGCGTTGAACCCCTTGGTCGACCCGGTGCCGAAGGTCGTGGCCCGAGGGTTGAGGACCCAGCGGCGGTGGCCGGCAGGAGCGTTCACGGCGCCCAGGTCGGCCATGTACTGGTCGATGGCGTCGGCACCGGTCCCGGCGGCCAGGTTCGACGTCCCGGCGGCGGCGCTGCCCTGCGTCGTCCAGCAGCGCGAGTCGCTCGCCGGCGAGTGGCTGAGCCTCC
>DATHEV010000167.1:0-11942 GCA_035318405.1 Iamia sp. | reverse complement strand
CGATGGCCGTCGCCGTGGTGACCAAGCCGTGAGCCGCGGCCCCACCCCCCGAGGTGGCGATCAGATCCGGCGGGTTCGCGCCGGATCTGATCGCCAGTTCGGGAGGGGGCCGGTGCCGGGGGCGGAGTCGTGAGCCCTGGGCGTGGACCCAAGCGGGGGAGCGGTGGGCCCAAGCGGGGCGCGCCGCGTCCCGGCGGGGGCAGCGGACGGGGCGGGACGCCCCGGGGCGGAGCACCCAAGGGCGGAGCACCCAAGAGCGGCGCCCCGAGGGGTGGCGTGCCCCGGGCCCGGGGTGCAGCCAAGGGCCGGAGCGGTGCGCCGCGACCGGCTCGGGATCGACCCACCGACGAGGCCGGGCCGAGCCGTCCGATCACCGGGAGCCCCTCGCCGCGCCGCGGTCTGGGCGGCGACCAGGTCGAGGGCCGTCAGGCGGTGCGTGAGCTGCTCCTCGCCGGCACCCGCCGGGTCCGCGAGGTGCTCCTCGCGGCCGACCTGGACCGCGCCGACATCGTCGACGAGATCCTCGCCCTGGCCGAGGACGACCGCGTCCCGGTGACCCGGGTCAGCCGGGCCCGGCTCGAGGGCGCGGCCCGCACCGACGCCCCCCAGGGCGTGATCGCCACCGCCGATCCGCTGACCGAGCACGAGCTCGACGACCTCGCCACCGGCGCGGTCCGATCGACGGCGTCGGGCGAGGGGCCGCCGTTCCTCCTCGCCCTCGACGGCCTGACCGACCCGGGCAACCTGGGCGCCGTCCTGCGCTCGGCCGCGGCCGCCGGCGTCACCGGCGTGGTGCTGCCCCGGCACCGGGCCGTCCACGTGACGCCCACCGTGGCCAAGGCGGCGGCCGGGGCCATCGAGCACCTCCCCATGGCCATCGTCGGCGGGCTGCCCGCCGCCCTGGCCCGCCTGCGGGAGCAGGGGGTGTGGTCCGTGGGCCTCGACGCCGACGGCGATCGGTCCCTCTGGGACCTGGAGGCGGCCGATGTGCCCCTCGTGCTGGTGCTCGGGGCCGAGGGGGCCGGGCTGTCCCGGCTGGTCCGCCAGCGCTGTGACCAGGTCGTCGCCATCCCCATGGCCGGCCCGCTCGCCAGCCTCAACGCCGCCACGGCGGGCGCCCTGGCCTGCTTCGAGGTGGCCCGGCGGCGGGGCGCAGCCCCCCCGGACTGACCACATCGGGGTGGTCCCGCGGGCCAGCGAACGCACGTCCCCTGACGAGTCGTCAGAACGCGCTCCGTGGTTTCGACGCGGGCAGCATCGTTCCTGGTCAGGAGGCATTACTGGCGGTATGTGCTGTGGTGGTTGACACATCTTGCACGCATGTGGCACAAACCCTTCTAGTCATTTCGGACTAGCAACGCACCACCTGCCACACCACCCGCCACCGCACGAAGGAACCACACCATGGCCCGCAGCACCGCTCTCACATCCCGGCCCGACGCCGATCTGGCCCGGCTCTTCCAGGAGGGCGACGGCGACGCCCTCGACGTGCTGCTGGCCCGCTACCGGCGCTTCGCCCGGTCCCGCTCCCGCAGCTACTTCCTGATGGGGGGCGACGCCGACGACCTCGAGCAGGAGGCGCTGATCGGCCTCTACAAGGCCGTGCGCGACTACTGCCCCGACCACGAGGTCGCCTTCCGCCCCTTCGCCGAGCTGTGCATCACCCGCCAGCTCCTCAGCGCCATCAAGACCGCGAACCGCCACAAGCACCAGCCCCTCAACACCTCGGTGTCGCTCCACGGCGCCCGCGAGGGCGGCGAGGAGGAGGGTCGCACCCTCGAGGAGCGACTCCCGTCCCCGACGCACACCGACGACCCGGTCGAGCGCCTCCTGGGCGACGAGCAGGTCGCGGTCCTGGCCGACGCCATGGCCTCGGACCTCTCCGAGCTGGAGATGGACGTCCTGCGGCTCTACGTGGCCGGACGCTCCTACGTCGAGATCGCCGACCACGTCGGCCGTCACGCCAAGTCGGTCGACAACGCCGTCCAGCGCATCAAGCGCAAGCTGGGCCGCAGCCTGGCCGAGTACGAGGTCGCCTCGATCTGATCCGTTCTGTCCGTCCCCATGCACCGTGACGGTGCACCAGGGTTGACAGAACGTCTCAGCGGGCCGGCAGCGGGACCACCCGCCCGGCCAGGTAGTCCTCCACCCGTCGTCGGTGGTCGGCCGCCATCACCGCCGGGATGTCGGCGGGGGCGTACCACGCCCAGTCGGAGACCTCGATGGGGTCGAGCCGGGGCTCGCCCGTCACCCGCCCGGCGTAGACGTGGATGAGCAGGTGCCCACCGCGCCGCGAGCGCTCGACGTAGACCCCGACCAGGCCGGTGAGGGTGACGTCGAGGCCCAGCTCCTCGTGGACCTCCCGCACGGCGGCGTCCTCCGGGTGCTCGCCTAGCTCGACGAACCCGCCCGGTGTCTCCCACAGCCCGGCGAACGGCTCGCGGGCCCGGAGGGAGAGGCCGATGCGGCCCTCGTCGTCGACGATCACCACGGCGGAGCAGGGCGCGTTGCGGACGAAGACCCAGCGGGACCCGTGCGTCGCACAGGTCGGCACCCCGACGGCGTCGTCGGGGCTGGGCGCCCCGCACCGATCGCAGTACCGCACGCCGGTCGCCATCGCCCGACCCTACGGGCCCCTCGGTACCCTCCCTGGCATGGCGCACTCCCGGTCACGGCGGCTGATGGTCCGCCGGCTCGACGGCGACGCCTCGCACCGGGCGCCCGACCTGGTGGCGGTGGAGGAGCCGCTGGAGATCCGGGTCGACGGCCAGGTGGTCACCACCACCATGCGCACCCCGGGCGACGACCACGATCTCGCCGTCGGCTTCGCCTGGGCCGAGGGCCTGCTCGACGGGGCCCGGCTCGACGGCGTCCGGTCGTGCGGGCTCGGCCTCGACGAGCGGGCCGCCTTCAACGTGGTCGACGTGGCCACCGGCGGCACGGCCCGCCCGGTGGTGCCCCGGCTCACGCCGACGACCTCGGCGTGCGGTGTCTGCGGCTCGGCCACCGTCGACGAGCTGCTCGACCGGCTGCGTCCGCTCGACGGCTGCCCGCCGGTCTCGGTCGACGTGATGCTGGCGGTGGCCGACGCCGTGCGCCCGGCGCAGAAGCTGTTCGCCGCCACCGGTGGGGTCCACGCCGCCGCTGCCTTCCGGCCCGACGGCGAGGTCGTCCTGGTGCGCGAGGACATCGGGCGGCACAACGCCGTCGACAAGGTCGTCGGCCGGCTGCGGGTCGGCGAGGCCCTGCCCGCCACCGACCTCGCCCTCTACGTCTCCGGCCGGGCCGGCTTCGAGATCGTCCAGAAGGCCTGGGCCGCCGGCTTCGGCACCGTCGTCGCCGTCGGCGCCCCGACCTCGCTGGCGGTCGAGGTGGCCCGGAAGGCCCGTCTCACCCTGGCCGCCTTCCTCCGCCCCGGCGGCCTGAACGTCTACTCGCCCGACTGACGGTGACGCCGGCGGCCGCGACCAGCAGCGCCGAACCCAGCAGGGCGACGGTGCCGGTGGTCGCGCCGGCCACCGCGGCGAGGGCGAGGCCGAAGACGAGCTCGCCGGCGTTCTCGGCCTGCGACAGCATCGAGTGGACGGTGGCCCGCACCCCGCTCGCCGTCCGCCGGTTGACCAGCACCGTGCTGGCGACCCGGGTGATCGGGAAGGCGATGCCGGTCACCACCAGGGCGCCGGCGGCCGCCCACGGCGTGCTCGGAGCGTGGGCGAACACGACCACGCCGACGACGCCGGCGCCCGCGGCGGCGACGTAGGTCCGGATGGCGACGCCCGCGCCGTGGATGTGGGCCTCGACGGTCCGCAACGTCAGCGCGCCGGCGAGCGCGCCGGCCAGGGCGAGGGCCGTGAACCAGGCGATGGGATCGATCGCCTCGGGGAGGCCGAGCAGGACCAGGCGTCGCTCCCGGAGCCGGCCGAAGCCCTCGGCCCCACCGTTGACCAGCGCGGTGGCGACGAGGACGAGGACGATCACCCGATCGGCGCGAGCGAGCGCCGCGCCCTGACGGAGGATCACCGCGGGCCGTGCCCGCCGTCGGCCGGTGAGGACGGGGACGAAGCCGGTCTCGGGCCAGCGGGCGACCATCGCCCCCATCGCCATCATGGCGATCCCCGCCCCCACGATCACCGCCTCCCGGTGGGTGGCCCACGCCACCGCCCCGGCGACGGCGACCCCGGCCACGGTGCCGGCCAGCTCCCGGCGGGCCTCCGCCACCAGCACCCCGTCGATGCGGTCGGGGTCGTCCAGCTCGTCGGTGATCCACGCCACGTCGGCCCCGCTCGACAGCGCCCACCCCAGGCCCCACAGGCACTGGGCCACGACCAGCAGCCGGAAGTCGGTCACGAAGCCCGTCATCACCATCCCCGCACCCCGCACGACGTGCGAGAGCACCACGGCGAGGCGGCGGCTCACGGCATCGGCCAGCACGCCGGCCGGCACCTCGGCGACGATCACCGTCGCCCCCTGGAACACCCCCACGAGCACGAGCTGGGACGCCGAGAGCCGGGCGTCGACGACGAGGTACAGGGCGGTGACGAGCCACCACCCGCGCGCCAGGGCGGCGCGGAGGAAGGCCCACCGCAGGTACGCGGCGGCCAGATCGGATGACACGGGTCGGGCTCACTCTCGACTCGAGCGCGAAGGGACGACAGGGCGCCGGCGGGATCCGCCGGTCAGCTCAAGGTCTTGGGGTCCGGGTCGGACTCAGGTGGTCGGGAGAGATCGCACGGTGCACCCTCTGGTGTCGCGAACCGTCAGACCGTACCGAGCCCGCCCCTTCGCGGAGGCCGGGTTTCAGTCGCGGGTGGCGAGGGTCAGGGCGAAGTCGGCGTCGTCGTCGGTCCAGGTCCGGACCCGGCCGAAGTGGGACTTCTCGAGGAGGGGGGCAAGGCCCTCGACGCGGAACTTGGCGCTGATCTCGGTCTGGATCGACTCGCCGTCGGCGATCTCCATGGCGAGGTCGCAGGCGGCGACGGTGAGGACCTGGTCGCCCTCCGACACGAGGTGCATCTCGATGCGCTCCCGGTCGGCGTCCCAGCGGGCCTCGTGGCGCCAACGACGAAGGTCGGCGTCGGCGCCCAGCTCGCGGTTGAGCACGGCCAGGACGTTGCGGTTGAAGGCGGCGGTGACGCCGATGGGATCGTCGTAGGCGACGAGGAGGCGGTCGACGTCCTTGACCAGGTCGGTGCCGAGCAGGAGGCCGTCGCCGGGCTCGAGGGTGGCGGCCACGCGGCCCAGGAAGTTGCCCTGCTCGTCGGGGGTGAGGTTCCCGATGGTCCCGCCCAGGAACACCACCAGCCGGCGGCCCCCCGGGGGGATGCGGTCGAGGTCGTGGAGGAAGTCGCCCACCACCGGCACGACCTCGACGTCGGGCCGCTCGGCGGCGATGGCCGTGGCCGCCTGCTCGAGCACGAGGGCGCTCACGTCGAGCGGGCAGAACCGCCGCAGCGTGCCGGCAGCGGCGAAGGCGTCGAGCAGGAGCCGGGTCTTCTCCGAGGTGCCCGAGCCCAGCTCGACGATCGTGTCGGCCCCGGAGGCGGCGGCGATCTCGTCGGACCGGGCGGCCAGGATCGCCCGCTCCCGTGACGTCGGGTAGTACTCGGGCACGTGGGTGATGGCGTCGAAGAGGATGCTGCCCAGGTCGTCGTAGAACCACTTGGGCGAGAGCCAGCGCTGGGGTCGATCCCGCAGGGTACGGCCGACGTTCTCGGCCATCGTCTCCGGCCCGCTCATTGGTGCACACTCCGATCGTGCGTGACGCCCAGGCGGGTCGCAATCACGGGGCCCCAACGAGCGCCGACGGCTCCGCCGCCGGGGAGACAACCGTGCTGTCTGGTTCGCTCGCTGCGCTCGCTCACGGCCGAGGTCATGCGTCGGCGGCCAGGCGCACACCCGAGAAGGCCCAGCGGGCCCGGGGCGGGAAGAAGTTGCGGTACGTGGCCCGGGCGTGGCCGGGTGGGGTGGCGCAGCTGGAGCCCCGCAGGACGACCTGCCCGCTCATGAACTTGCCGTTGTACTCGCCCACGGCGCCGGCGGGCGGGGCGTAGCCCGGGAAGCCGAGGTAGGCGCTCGAGGTCCACTGCCACACCTCGCCGAAGGCCTGGCGGACGGGGCCCCGATCGGCCTCGGTGACGCCCCGTGGGTGGGGGTCGGTGGGGGTGAAGGACGGCTCGACGTACGGCTGCTCGGCCACCGCCGCCTCCCACTCCTGCTCGGTGGGCAGCCGGGTGCCGGCCCAGCGGGCGAAGGCGTCGGCCTCGTAGTGGCTGACGTGGACGACGGGCCGGTGGGGGTCGACCTCGTGACGGCCGGCGAGGGTGAACTCGTGCCAGCCGTCGCCGACCGGCTCCCAGTAGATCGGCGCCTGCCAGCCCTGGGCCTGGACCTCGGCCCAGCCGTCGGACAGCCACAGGTCGGACCGCTCGTAGCCGCCGTCGGCCATGAAGGTCATCCACTCGCCGTTGGTCACGAGCCGGTCGGCCAGGCGGTGCGGGCGGAGGAGGACGTCGTGACGGGGGCCCTCGTTGTCGTAGGCGAACCCGCCGCCGCCGTGGCCGACGGGCACGATGCCGCCAGGGCGGTCGACCCAGCCGGCCGGGCCGGGGTCGGCCGCTCGGGCCGGGGCGCCGGCGAGGTAGGCGGGGCGCAGCGGGTTGCACGAGAGCACGTGCTTGATGTCCATGAGGAGCAGCTCCTGGTGCTGCTGCTCGTGGTGGAGGCCGAGGGTGACGAGCTCGTCGACGGCCTCGCCGATGTCGGCCGAGAGGACGGCGCCCATCGAGCGGTCGACCGCCTCGCGGTAGCTCCCGACCTCGGCCGTGGTCGGCCGGGTGATCTGGCCCCGGTCGGACCGGGTGTGCCGGGCCCCGACGGCCTCGTAGTACGAGTTGAACAGGTAGCCGAAGGCCTCGTGGAACGGCTGGTAGCCGGGGTGGTGGGCCTGGAGGACGAACGTCTCGAAGAACCAGGTGGTGTGGGCCCGGTGCCACTTGGTGGGGCTGACGTCGGGCATCGACTGGACGGTCTGGTCCTCGGGCCCGAGCGGGGCGGCCAGCGTCTCGGTCAGGTCGCGGACGGCGTGGTAGCGGGAGGCGAGGGCGGCCTCCGCCGGCGGCGCCGGGGCGGGGGCGCCGGCGGTCTCGGTGGTGGTCGGTGGCGGCACGGCGCCTCCTCGGTGCAGGGGTCCCGACGGGGGCAGGGCCGGGCGGCGCCCGCCACGCTACCCAGGCGCACGGCCACAACACGGCGCGCCCGCAGGAACCGCCACCGCTACGGTTGGCCGTCCCGCCGGGTTAGCTCAGTTGGCAGAGCACCTCTCTTGTAAAGAGGATGTCGCCGGTTCGATCCCGGCACCCGGCTCCGCCGCGGTCGGCCGTGCGGCTCTGGGCCGGCCGGGTGCGGATGGGCGCGCACCCGACCGGCCCGATCTCGGGGACCCGGCGCGACGAGCGACCGCCGGATCTCGTACCTCATGGCGCCACCCGCCTCGGGGGCCAGATCCAGGGCAGTGGGGCCCGGTCGGGCGGCATCCAGCCGGCGGCGGCCTCGGGGGACCCCAGTGCGGTGGCGGACCAGTGGCGGCCCGGCGCGGTGCGGGCCAACGTCGGCTCGGCCATCAGGCCGTCGACCGACACGGCGGCGTGGTCGACGGCGCCGATGAAGTAGCAGGTGATCGTCTCGTGGTAGCCCCGGCCGGTGCGGAGCCCGACCCGGGCGTTGTGGGCCTGGATCAGCGGCCGCATGCGGACGAGCGCCGCCGCCGGTCCGCCCTCGACGGCCAGGAGGTGGTGGCACACCAGCAGGTGGGCCCGATGGTCCCAACGGTCGGAGTCGAGCCGGCCGGCCAGGAACAGGGCCGCGACGTCCCCGCCGTCGTCGTGGGGGGACGGCACGGGGTGCTCGGGGGCCGCAGACATGACCAGAACGATGCGGGATCGGGCGCCGCAGGTGGCGCGGATCTCGGTCGGCCACGTGGTCGTCGGCCGTGGTTCCACCGTTGGGGGCGGCGCTCGACGCTGGAAACCCCGGTACGTCCGGAGGAACCACGTGAACGGGGTAGGTTGGCCGTGATGTCCGAAGCGCTCGACGCCATCGATGTGGCCATCGTCGACGCCCTCTCGCTCGACGGCCGGGCCACCTTCCGGGACCTGGGCCAGACCGTCGGCCTGTCGGCCACGGCCACCGCCGATCGGGTCCGGCGGCTGCGGGCCACGGGGGTGATCAAGGGCTTCCGGGCCGTGGTCGACGCCGAGCGGCTGGGCCGCACGGTCGAGGCGGCCGTCGACGTCCGGCTCGAGTCCGGCGCCGACCGCCCGACCTTCGCCGCCGTCCTCCGCACCCTGCCGGCGGTGGTCGAGGCCGTCCACGTGACCGGCCAGTACGACTACATGCTCCGCCTCTTCTGCACCGGCACGGCCGAGCTCGACGCCGTCCTCACCGCCCTCAAGGAGAAGGGCGGCGTGGTCGACAGCCAGACCCGCCTCCTGCTCCACCGCATCCCCGACCTCGACCAGCTCGGCCGCAGCCTCGAGTCCAGCCCGCCCCAGCCCTTCTGACCCTGCTGCGAACTCGGTGGGAGACGCGCCCCTCTGGGGGCGCGAAACCCACCGGGTTCGCCGGGGTGGGGCGAGCTCAGAGGTCGAGGAGGGTGCGGACGGTGCGCTCGGGGCGGCTCATCGAGGCGGTGGACCGCGAGCCTCGCCAGGCCTCGGCCAGGGTGCCGGCCCGGTACCCGTCGGGTACGACCGGGTGGACGTAGCAGGTGCGACAGATGGTGGGCGTGTTGCCCAGGACCTCGGCGGCGTCCTCGAAGGCCCGGGTCACGAGCTTGTCGCAGGGCTGGTCGTCGGCGCACGGATGAGCCAGCGTGCCGGCGGCGACGCTGGTGCCGCCCCAGGTGCGGAAGTCCTTGGCGCTGACGCCGTCGCCCATCCGGGCCCGGAGGTACTCGTTGACCTCGGCCGAGGACACGTGGCCGACCTCGCCGTCGTCGTCGAGGTACGAGAACAGGTGCTTGCCGGGCAGCTCGTGGCAGCGCTTGGCGATGCGGGCCAGCCGGGCGTCCTGGAGCTTGAGCCGCTGGGCCACGCCCGACTTGCCGACGAAGTCGAGCTCGATCGTGCCCCCGTCGACCTCGACGTGGTCGGGCCGCAGCGTGGTCAGCCCGAAGCTCTCGTTGTCCTCGGCGTAGCGCTCGTTGCCCACCCGGATCAGCGTCTCGTCGAGCAGCCGGACCACCAGGGCGGTGACCTTCTCGGGCGGGACGCCCCGGAGCGACAGGTCGGCGTCGACGGCGGACCGGAGGTCGGGCAGGGCGTCGGCGAAGTCGGCCAGGCGCTCGTACTTGGCCTCGTCACGGACCTCCCGCCAGCGATCGTGGTAGCGGTAGACCTTGCGGCCCTTGGCGTCGCGGCCGGTCGCCAGCAGGTGGGCGTGCGGGTCGGGGCTGATCCAGACGTCGGTCCAGGCCGGGGGGACGGCCAGCGACCGGATGCGGTCCTTCTCGTCATCGGGCAGGACGTGGCCCCGGCGATCGACGTACGAGAACCCCCGGCCCCGCCGGATGCGGCGGTGGCCGGGGGCCTGGTCGGTGACGTAGTGCAGGCCGGCGGCCTCGGCCACGACCTCGGGTTCGTCTGCGGGGTCGGGCCCAACGCTCATCGGAAGATGCCGACGCTCACCGGAGGGGTCGACTACTCGTGGGCCCGCTGCTCGGCCTCGTGGGCGGAGGCCTCGGCCCGGGCCTTGTCCGCCTCGGCCTCCTTCACGGCCACGTCGCGCTGGGCGTCGGCCTTGTCCTGCTGGGCCCGGCCCTCCTCGGTCATGTCGTCGTTGCCGGTCAGGGCGCCGACGACCTCCTTGGCCTTGCCCTTGATGCCCTCGCCGACGCCCTTGGCGCCGGCCTCTGGTCCGCTGTCTCCGGCCACGTGGCCTCCTCGGTTCGGGGGCCAGGGGCCTTCCCGCGGGCCGGCCCCACAAACCCGGCCCTCGAGTGCCGAGCCCCCCAGCGAACCTTGTGCGAGGTTCGCCGCAGTACGGGAACAGTCGCACAAGGTTCGGGCTGAGGGTCACCCGCATGGGTGAACCTGGTCACGCCTTCCGTCCCGAGGTGGGGCCCGTCGGTAGGGTGCTCCGACCATCATGAGCACCACCTCTCCCGCCCTCGACGGACTGCTCTCGCGGCTGCGAGAGCTCGGTCTCGACGACCAGCTCGGGGCGGAGCTGTCCGCCGTCCACGACGAGCTCAAGGCCACCGTCGCCCAGATGGGCACGGCCAACGAGGAGCTGGTCGCCTCGAACGCCGAGCTGGAGGCCATGGGCAAGGAGCTCGAGCGGGCCGCGACCGAGCTCAGCGCCGTGAACGAGGAGCTCGAGCAGCGCTCGGGCGACATCGACCGCATCACCGGCTACCTCCAGTCGGTGATCGACGGCGTGTCCGGGGCGGTGGTCGTGCTCGACATCGACCAGAAGGTCCGGGCCTGGAGCACGGGGGCCGCCGAGCGCTGGGGGGCCACGAGCGCCGAGGTCAACGGGAAGGCCTTCGGCCGCCTCGACCTCCACGGCGAGACCCCCGACCTCATCGCCTGCGTGCGCTCGACCCTCGCCGGTGAGCGGGCGGGCGACGAGCCCGTCGCCGTGGGCGACGACGGCACCGGGGCTCGCTGCCGGTCCCTGCACAGCTCCGACGGCGCCATCGACGGCGCCGTCCTCTTCGTCGCCGGCTGAGACCCGGGGGGCGGCTCAGGCCTCCATGTGGCTGCGGAGCCGCTTGACGATGCTGGCGATCCAGCGGGAGACCTGCATCTGGCTGACGCCGTAGCGCTCGGCGATCTGCGACTGGGTCAGCTCGTCGAAGAAGTAGAGCCGGATGACGTCGCGGTCCCGGTCGCCGAGGTGCTCGATGGCCTGGCTGAGGACGACCTGGTCCTCGGCGATCAGCAGGTTGCGGTCGTCGTCGCCGATGACCTCGTGTTGGCTGGGCCCGTCGACGGTCGGCGTGGAGTCGAGCGACGCCGGGGTGCGCGCCGCCGCCGCCTGCTGGGTGGCCAGCAGGTCCGCCGTCTCGATGCCCATCTCGACGGCCACCTCGTCGGCCGAGGGCGACCGGCCCAGCTCGGTGGTGAGGCGGTCGGTGGCCTCGCGGGCGGGGACGGCCAGCTCGTGGACCCGGCGGGGCACCCGGATGCTCCAGCCGTGGTCGCGGTAGTGGCGCCGGAGGGCGCCGAGGATCGTGGGCGTGGCGAAGGCGGGGAACGGCAACCCCCGCTCGCAGTCGAAGCGCTGGAGGGCGACGACCAGCGACTCGCGGGCGACCTGGTCGAGGTCGTCGCTGGGCTCGCGGTCGCGGCGCAGCCGGCGGGAGAGCGACAGGGCGTACTGCTCGTACTCGGCCACCAGGGCGCCCAGGTCCTCGGCGCTCTCGGAGCGGGCGTAGCGGACGTGGAGGAGCCAGATCTCGAGCGGCACGCCGGGTCGGCGGCTCCAGTCGCGGGCGTCGTCGCCGCGGGGGACCGTGCGGCGGGCCTGGAGGACGTCGACCGCCTCGGTCACCTGGTCGAGCGTCCGGCGCACGTGGCGGCGGCAGGCCCGGTTGCGGGTGCTGAGCCGCCGGCTCTCGGCCGTGGTCTCGCCGGCCTGCCGGAAGGTCTCCACCAGCTGGTCGGTGACGGCGGACGCCGACCCCTGCCCGTCGGCGGAACTGCGGCTCACGAGACGAACGGACGGGCGAGAGGAGCGATGGGCACGCCCGACGCTTACCCGATCGGAGCGTGGGGAACCCCCTGACGCAGCCCGTCAGCGCGTCCGATCACCTCATCGGGTGACGCCGCGGCTCCGTTCTGAGGCGCGGGCGGGACGCCGACGTGCTCGCTCCGCCTCACAACGGGCGGGGCGGGGCGGGGCGGGGTCGATCCGTTCTGAGGCGGAGGTGGGCCGTCGAT
>DATHEV010000166.1:0-5964 GCA_035318405.1 Iamia sp. | reverse complement strand
GTCGACGACAGGACCAGGTCGTGGGGCCGGACGAGGTGGTCGCCCAGCTGGGTCACGGGGCCGAGGAAGCGCATGACGAAGTCGTTGGCCGGCGTGTCGTAGAGGGCGTCGGGCGGGCCGATCTGCTCGATCCGGCCGTCGTTGATGACCACGATCTCGTCGGCCACCTCCAGCGCCTCCTCCTGGTCGTGGGTGACGAACACGGTGGTGACGTGGACCTCGTCGTGCAGCCGCCGCAGCCAGTCCCGCAGCTCCTTGCGGACCTTGGCGTCGAGGGCGCCGAAGGGCTCGTCGAGCAGGAGCACCTTGGGCTCGATGGCGAGGGCCCGGGCCAGGGCCATGCGCTGGCGCTGCCCGCCGGAGAGCTGGCCCGGCAGGCGGTCGGCGAACTGCTCGAGGTGCACGAGCTCGAGCAGCTCCTGGACCTTGGCCTTGATGTCGGCCTTGGGCCGCTTGCGGATCTCGAGCCCGAAGGCGACGTTGCGGGCCACGGTGAGGTGCTTGAAGGCGGCGTAGTGCTGGAACACGAAGCCCACGTTGCGTCGCTGCGGGGGCAGGTGGGTGGCCTCGACGCCCTCGATCTCGACCGTGCCGGCGTCGGCGTCCTCCAGCCCGGCGATGATGCGCAGCAGGGTCGACTTGCCGCCACCGCTGGGCCCGAGGAGGGCGGTCAGCTGGCCGGTCGGGATGTGGACGTTGATGTCCGTGAGGGCCACGAAGTCCCCGAACCGCTTCTCGATCCCACGCACCTCGATGCTCATCGCTGGACTCTCATCTCTTCTCGGACACGTCGGGCCGCAGGAACGACACGACGACGATGCAGATCACGGCCACCGCGGCCAACAGGAACGCTATGGCGTAGGCCGAGGCCAGGTTGTCCGCCCCGAACTGCTGGTACTTGTGCTCGACGGCCAGGGTGGCGGTGCGGGTCTTGCCGCCCACGTTGCCGGCGACGACCTTGACGGCCCCGAACTCGCCCAGCGACCGGGCCAGGCTGAGCACGACGCCGTAGACGACGGCCCACTTGATGGCGGGCAGGGTGATGCGCCGGAAGGTCTGGACGGCGCTGGCGCCCAGGCTCCGAGCGGCCTGCTCCTGATCGGTGCCGATCTCCTCGAGCACCGGCACGACCTCGCGGATCACCAGCGGGAGGGCCACGAACGTGGTGGCCATGATGATGCCGGGCGTGGCGAAGATGATCTGGAAGCCGGCGTCCTCGAGCCCGGGGCCGAACCAGCCGTCGCGCCCGCCGTACACGAGCACCAGCGACAGGCCGACGACCACCGGCGACACCGACAGGGGCACGTCGATCAGCGCGCTCAGCAGCCGCCGCCCGGGGAACCGGTAGCGCACCAGCAGCAGCGAGATCCCGAGCCCGAACACCAGGTTGATCAGCACCGAGACCACCGCGACCCGCACCGTCAACCCGAGGGCCGCCGTGACCTCCTCGTCCCCGAACGCGGTCGAGAGGGTGGAGAACCCATCGGCGAAGGTCTGCTTGGCGATCAGCGACACCGGCCACGCCACCAGCAGGAACAGGTAGGTGACCACGATGACGCGGAAGACGTACGTCAGCGGGCCGCGTCGGCGGACCTTGGGGCGGGCGACGACGGAGGCGGAGCTAGCCACGGCGGGTCACCCGCCTCTGGATGATGTCGAGCAGCACGATGACGAAGAGGGCGACGGCCAGGAGGACGGTGGCGACGACGGCGGCGTTGCCGTTCCGGCCGCCCTCGATGTAGGTGAGGATCCGGACCGAGGTGACCTCGGTGCGCAGCGGCAGGTTGCCCGAGAGCAGCACCAGCGAGCCGTACTCGCTGATCGCCCGGGCGAACGACAGGGCCGCCCCCGACGCGATGGCCGGGGTGAGGCTGGGCAGGATCACCCGCCGGAAGGTGGTGATCCGGCTGGCGCCGAGCGAGGCGGCGGCCTCCTCGACCTCGCGGTCGATCTCCAGCAGCACGGGCTGCACGGTGCGCACGACGAACGGCAGCGTCACGAACAGGAAGGCCAGGAACACCGACGCACGGGTGTTGGCCACGTCGATCGGCGTCGGGCCCTTGGGCCCGTAGACCTGGAGCAGCACCAGACCGGCGACGATCGTGGGCAGGGCGAAGGGCAGGTCGATCAGGACCTCGAGCACCCGCTTGCCCCAGAAGTGGTCCCGCACCAGGACCCAGGCGATCAGCGTGCCCATCACCACGTTGACCAGGGTGACGACGAAGGCCATCCCGATGGTCAGCCGCAGGGCGGCGGCGGTGCTGGGGTTGGTCAGGGTCTCCCAGAACCCGCCCCACCCGCCGGTGGTGGCCCGAGCCACGACCGCCGAGAGCGGCAGCAGCACCAACAGGCTGAACCAGAGCAGTGCGGTGCCGAGACCGACACCGGATGCCAGGGAGAGGCCGCCACCGGCGACCGATCGACGCATCCGCATCGATCGGCCGCCGAGGCCGGCTACTGAGGCGGTCACGTCGAGCTCCGCCAGTGAGAGGACGTGACCGCAGGTGTCACTCGGCCTTCCCGGACTCCTGGAGGATCGCGGTGACGAACCCGTCCTCCTCGTCGAAGAAGGCGTTGGCCTCGGACCAGCCGCCGAAGGCCTCGCCGACGGTCAGGAGGGTGCCGGGGGTCGGGAACGGGTCGGCCGGGTCGTTGGCCCCCTCGACCTCGGGGATCTCGAGATCGTCGATCACCGGGCGGAAGCCCTTCTTCACGAACTCGGTCTGGCCCTCGTCGCTGAGCACGAAGTCGAGCCACGGCTGGGCGATGGGGTCGGCGTCCTCGAGGATGGCGCCCGGGTTCTCGATGAGGAGCGTGGTGTCGGGGACGACGTAGTCGAAGGCCTCGCCGCTCTGGCGGGCCAGGATGGCCTCGTTCTCGTAGGAGATGAGGACGTTGCCGGTGCCGTCCTTGAAGGCGGTGGTGGCGTCACGGCCGCTGCCGGGCAGGGCGGCGACGTTGCCGACGAAGTCGGTCAGGTACTGCTTGGCCTCGTCCTCGCTGGCGCCACCGGCGATGGCCTGGCCGTACGCCGCCAGGATGTTCCACTTGGCGGCGCCCGACGAGCCGGGGTTCGGGGTGATGATCTCGACGTCGTCCTGGAGCAGGTCGTCCCAGGTCTCGATGCCGAGCGGGTTGCCCTCCTCGACGACGAACACGACGACCGAGCGCGAGACGATGCCGTCGGTGTCGTTCTGGTTCCAGTCCTCGGCCACCTGGCCCGACTCGACCAGCCGGGTCACGTCGGGCTCGATCGAGAAGTGGACGTAGTCGGCCTCGAGGCCGCCCTCGACGGCGCGGCTCTGGTCGCCGGAGGCGCCGTAGGAGCCCTCGGGCTCGCCGGCGGCATCGGCGCCCGCATCGGTCTCCTTGAACTTCTCGTAGATGGCGTTGTTCGCCTCCTCGGGGACGGCGAAGCCGACGATGTTCAGCGTCTGCTCGCCGCCACCACCACCGCCACCCGCGTCGTCGTCGTCACCACCGCAGGCGCTCAGCACCAGCAGGCTGGTGACGGCGATCGCCGCCACGGCGCGTCCTCGTGCTCGAAAGCGCGTGCTCATCACGATGCGGTTCCTCCTGCGCCCGAACGGGCGGCGTTCCCCCAACCGGACCATTCCGATCGGTTCGGGTCACATTAGGCCTTGTACGATTTCCCGGTCAACTTGATGGGAAAGGAGCGAGCGGCGCCGAGAGGTGACCGGGCATGCCAGGATCCCCCGATGACGACGGAGGGGACCGCCCGCTACGAGGCCGACATCCGCTGGACGACCCACGGCGTGGCCCACATCCGGGCGGCCGACTGGGGCAGCCTCGGCTTCGGCCAGGCGTGGGCCTGCGCCCGCGACCACCTGCCGACGATGGCCGACCAGATCATCAAGGTCCGGGGAGAGCGGGCCCGCTTCCACGGCCGCGGGCCCGAGGACGCCCATCTCGCCAGCGACCTCGGCTACCGGGCCCTCGGCCTGGCCGAGCGGGCCGTGACCCTCCGGGCCGCCCAGACCGACGGGGTCCACCAGCTCCTCACCGGGGCGACCGCCGGCTACAACGCCTTCCTGGCCGAGGCCGTCGCCGCCGGCAGCCTGCCGGACTGGTGCCGCGGGGCGCCGTGGGTGCAACCCATCGACGAGCTCGACCTCTACGCCTACATGATCGACATCATCCTGCTGGCCAGCGGGCGCAACCTCATCGGCCTGATCGGACGGGCCGAGGCACCCGGGCCCGACGGGCCGGTGCCGCCGGCGCCCATGAGCGCCTTCGGCGCCCCCGCCGAGGATGCCGGCAGCAACGGCTGGGCCTTCGGGCGCGACGCCACCGCCTCGGGCGGCGGGCTGGTGCTGGGCAACCCCCACTTCCCGTGGGACGGCGAGACCCGCTTCTGGGAGTGCCACCTCACCCTGCACGCCCCCGGCGCGGCCACCCCCGAGCTCGACGTCTACGGCGCCTCGCTCGTCGGCACGCCCGGCGTCCAGGTCGGCTTCAACCGGGACGTGGCGTGGGCCCACACCGTCTCCAAGGGCCACCGCTTCACCCTCGCCCGGCTCGATCTCGTGCCCGGCCGTCCCACCACGTACCGCTACGGCGACGACGAGCGGGAGATGGAGTCCGACACCTTCGCCGTCGACGTCCGGGTCGAGGACGAGGCCCCCGGCGGGGAGACCGAGCGGGTCGAGCGGACGCTGTGGCGCACCCACCACGGTCCGATGGTCAACCTCCCGCTCCTCGGGTGGGGCCTCGATGCGGCCTTCACCTACCGGGACGCCAACATCGACAACACGGCCATGTTCGCCCAGTGGCTGGGCATGGACGGGGCTCGGTCGATGGACGACCTCCAGCGCGTGTTCGCCCAGCAGCAGGGCATCCCGTGGGTCAACACCCTCGCCGCCGACCGCACCGGCCGGGCCTGGTACGTCGACGGGTCGGCCACGCCCAACCTGGGCGACGACGCCCAACGCCGGTTCAAGAGCCGGATCGCCACCGACTTCGTGGCCGCCCTGCTCTACGAGTACCGCGTCGCCCTGGTCGACGGCAGCGACCCCGACGACGAGTGGGTCGACGTCCCCGGCGCCCGCAGCCCCGGCCTCGTCCCCTTCCGGCGGGTTCCCCGGCTCGAGCGGACCGATGTCGTCGTCAACGCCAACGACTCGCACTGGTCGACCAACGTCGACGAGCTGCTGGAGGGGTTCTCCGTCCTCCACGGCCTGGAGCGGACGCCGCTGACGCCCCGCACCCGGCAGAACCTCCGGGTCGCGGCCCGCCTGGCCGACGTGGGCGGCGTGACCAACGAGATCGTCCTCGCCACCCTGTTCGCCAACCGGGGGTTCACCGCCGAGCTGCTGGTCGAGGCCGTCGTCGAGCGGGCCCGCGCGGTCGGCTCGGCCGAGGTCGGCGGGCGCACCGTCGCGCTCGGGCCCGCCGCCGACGTCCTCGACGGGTGGGACGGGTGCGACCAGCTCACGTCGGTGGGCGCCGCCCTCTGGCGGGAGGTCTTGGCCGCCTTCGCCCCCAAGGACCTCCTCGACGCCGGCCCGCTGTGGTCCGTGCCCTTCGACCCCGACGAGCCCCTCGACACGCCCCGGGATCTGGCCGGCCCGCCCGACGAGGGCGCCGACACCGTGGTCGACGCCCTCGCCGCGGCCGTGCTGGCCCTGGAGCAGGCCGGTGTCGCCCTCGACGCCCCGCTGGGCGAGGTCCAGTGGGCGCAGCGAGGCGACGAGCGGATCCCGGTCCACGGGGGCATCGATCGCGAGGGGGT
Organism: Iamia sp.; assembly: GCA_035318405.1. Taxonomy (GTDB): domain Bacteria; phylum Actinomycetota; class Acidimicrobiia; order Acidimicrobiales; family Iamiaceae; genus Iamia. The sequence goes on along the minus strand of DATHEV010000166.1, from coordinate 212 downwards.
CCTGAACGTCCTCGGCGCCGTCAGCGCGGTGGCCGACACCGGCACCGAGCCCCGAGCCCCCGCCCCGCCGCCGATCCCCGGCCGGGCCGTCACGTCGGGTCTGGCCGAGGGCGGCTACCCCTGCCGCTACGGCGCCAGCTTCGTGTTCTCGGTGGAGATGCGGCCCGACGGACCCGTCGGCCTCGGTCTCATGGCCTACGGCCAGTCGGGAG
>DATHEV010000165.1:0-2250 GCA_035318405.1 Iamia sp. | reverse complement strand
GTACTGCCGGAGGACGGAAGCTCACCGCACCGGCGGGCTCCGGCACCCGGCCGACGCCCGATCGGGTCCGGGAGGCGGTGTTCAACGCCCTCGGGAGCCTGGGGGCCGTCGACGGGGCGCGGACCCTCGACGCCTTCGCCGGCAGCGGCGCCCTCGGCATCGAGGCCCTCTCGCGGGGGGCGGAGACCTGCACCTTCGTCGAGAACGAGCGGGCCGCCCGGGTCGTGGTCGAGGCCAACCTGGCCGCCACCGGGCTCGACGACCGGGCCCGGGTCATCGGCGGCGACGTCCACGACCACCTGGCCCGCACCTCGGAGACGTTCGACCTGGTGCTGCTCGACCCGCCCCACGCCGAGGCGGACTGGGAGCGGCTCCTGCCCCTGGTCGCGGCCCGGCTCGATGCCGACGGGGTGGTCGTGGCCGAGTCCGACCGAGCGGTCGTCGGCCCCGATGACGCCATCTGGGAAGTGGGGAGGGAGAAGCGCTACGGCGGTACGGTGGTGCAGATGCTCAGCCTCAGCCCGGCCCCCTCCGCCGAGAACGGCGACACGCGATGACCACGGTGCTGTACCCCGGGTCGTTCGACCCGGTCCACAACGGCCACATCGAGATCATCGAGGTGGCCGCCGGCCTGTTCGACGAGGTGGTCGTGGCCGCCCTGCGCAACCCGCAGAAGGCCGGGCCCATGTTCGACGTCGACGAGCGGGTGAAGATGCTCGAGGAGTCGACCAGCCACCTGCCCAACGTGCGGGTCGTCGGCTTCTCCAAGCTCGTCGTCGAGGTGGCCCAGGATGCCGGCGCCGACTTCATCATCAAGGGCCTCCGCGCCGTGTCGGACTTCGAGTCCGAGATGCACCAGGCCCACATGAACCTGGCCATCTCCGGCATGCACAGTGTCTTCATCCCGTCGGCCACCGAGCACTCGTTCGTCGCCTCGAAGCTGATCCGTGAGATCGCCAAGTTCGGCGGCGACGTGACCTCGATGGTGCCGGCGCCCGTGGCCCAGCGACTCGCAGAGAGGTTCGGACGATGACGTTCAACGACGACCTGCCCACGGCCGGCGAGGCCAGCGGCCAGCGGCCCCAGGCCACGCCCCGCCGGTCCCGCGACCCGCTGGCCGGCCCCGAGGCCGACGCCCTCCTGCGCCGGGCCGCCGACGTGGTGGCCTCGGCCCGACCCATGCCCCTGTCGTCCTCGGTGATGATCAACCGGGACGAGATCCTCGACCTCCTCGGCGAGGCCATCGACCGGCTGCCCGACGAGCTGCGCCAGGCCCGCTGGCTGCTCAAGGAGCGCGAGGACTTCCTCGCCCGGGTACAGGGCGAGGGCGACGAGATCCTCGACCAGGCCAGCGCCAAGGCCGAGGCCATGGTCCAGCGCACCGAGGTCGTCAAGGCCGCCGAGCAGCGGGCCAAGCGCATCGTCGAGGAGGCCCAGGACGAGTCCCGCCGGCTGCGCCACGAGTGCGAGGACTTCTGCGACCAGCGCCTGGCCCAGTTCGAGATCGTGCTCAACCGGACCATGAAGATGGTCCAGGCCGGCCGCGAGAAGCTCAACGCCGCGCCCATGACCGCGCCCGCCGGGGCCGACAGCCACGACGACCACGAGGACGACGAGCCCACCGGTGGCACCCTCGCCGTCGCCCCGGACGACGTGCCCCCGGGCGGCTTCGGCAAGCCCGCCACGGCGCCGGCCACCGTCCCGCCGGGCGGTGGAGGGGCCTTCTTCGACCAGGACGGGCGGTGACGCGGCTCCGCACCCTGGAGCACGTCGCCGACGTCCGCCGGCGCCCCGGGGTCCAGCGGCCGATCACCCGGGCCTTCCCGGTCGACCACCTCGGTCCCCTCGGGACCTCCAGCGCCACCGTGCCCCCCGAGGGCGAGATCGTCCTCGACGGCACCATCGAGGCCTCCGGGCTCGACATCGTGCTCACCGGCACGGCCACCGCCCCGTGGGAGGGCGAGTGCCGGCGCTGCCTCCGGGCCGTGACCGGCGTGATCGTGGCCGACCTCCAGGAGATCTTCACGCCCCACCCGGTCGAGGGCGAGACCTGGCCCGTCGCGGCCGACAGCATCGACCTGGGGCCCGTGCTCCACGACGCCGTCCTCCTCAGCCTCCCGCTGGTGCCGCTGTGCGCCGAGGACTGCCCCGGGCCCGCCCCGGACCGCTTCCCGGCCCTGGTCGAGGGCGACCCCGCCCTGGAGGCGCTCGACGCCGACGAGGAGGAGGCCCCGGCCGCACCCCCCGCCG
>DATHEV010000164.1:0-2275 GCA_035318405.1 Iamia sp. | reverse complement strand
TGTTGACCGGCAGCTCGCCATCGAGGGCGATGCGCGAGCCGCCCTCGATGAACGGGCCCGACTCGCCCTTCCCGCAGAACCCCAGCGCCTCCAGCCAGGTCATCGTCAGGAAGCTGAAGCCGTCGTAGAGCTGGGCGACATCGACGTCTGCCGGGGTCAGGTCGGTGCGCGTCCAGAGGTGGGCGCCGGCGTCGCGGGCGGCCATGGTGGTCATGTCGTCGAACTGGTCCCACGACGGACGCCCCCGCAGGGCGGTGCCGACCGCCTCGACCCGGGCGACCGGGTGGTCGACGGCGGTGGCGTGCTCGGCCACCGACACCACCACCGCGGTCGAGCCGTCGACCGGTGCGTCGCAGTCGAACAGCCGGAACGGGCTGGTGATCATCCGCGACGCGAAGTAGTCGTCGAGGGTCATCGGGTCGCGGTAGACGGCCTTCGGGTTGCGGGCCGCGTTGCGCCGGGCGTTGATGGCGATCATCGCCAGCTGCTCGGGCGTCGTGCCGAACTCGTGGAAGTGGCGATGGGCGTTGAGGGCCAGCCAGTTGGCGGCCGAGTAGGCCCGGAACGGGATGCTCCACTGGAGCGACCCGCCCATGCGGGGGGCGCCGCCTCCACCGCCACCCCCGCCCACGCCGATGCCCTGGCGGCGCCCGGCGCCCTGCTCGGTCGACTCGGTGACGGTCCGGTAGACGAGGACGTGCCGCGCCAGGCCGGCGCTCACGGCCATCACCGCGTTCACCACCGCCGCCAGCTGGGCGGCGCCCTTGATGCCGCCGGTGTGCCAGCTCACCTCGAGCCGCAGCGCGTCCTGGACCTCGGGCGTGCCGGGACCGGCGAAGCCCGGTGGGCTCATGGCGCCGCCCCCGGGGTAGGTGGCGATCCCGTCGATGTCCGCCGGGGTGAGCCCGGCGTCGGCGATGGCCTCCAGCGACGCATCGAGGGTGAGGTCGAGGGCGCTGCGGCCCAGACGGCGGCCGACGTCGGACTGGCCGATCCCCGAGATGACGGCGCGGCGCTCGGCGTCCGTCACGCCCTGTCCGCCGGCTCGAAGAGGGGGAACCACACCTGGTCGTGCTGCTCGAAGGTCACCTGCACGGCCATCCCGACGTGCACGTCGTCGGGCGCACAGCCGACCAGGTTGCTGGTGAGGCGGAGCCCCTCCTGCTCGGCGAGGGCGACCAGGACGATGGCGTAGGGGTCGGGGTCGCCGTCCCAGGGCTGGTGGTTGACCGTGTAGGAGAACACCTCGCCCCGCCCGCTGACCGCCTCGGGGGCGATGTCGCGGCCGCCGCAGGTGGGGCAGCGGGGCAGCGGCGGGTGGAGGTACATCCCGCAGGACCGGCAGCGCAGGAACCGGAGCCGGCCGTCCTCGCCGGAGGCCCAGAAGAAGCGGTTCTCGTCGTCGAGCAGCGGCTGCACCCGGAAGGGTGGGGTCACTTCCGACCGATGCGCTCGACCAGCGTCATCGCCGTGACGATGCCGTCGTCCTGGAACTTGCCCGTCCCGTGGCTCACCGGCGTGGTGTCGACGTCGGTGGCCTGGGCCCGCAGGGCGCCCACCGTCGCCTGCTCGCGGGGGATGTGGGCGAACGGGTCGTACCGGAAGTTGCGCATGGCGTTCAGGTGCGTGATCCGGTCGATGTCGGCGTCGGGCAGGCCGTCGAGGTACTTCATCGCCATCTCGGGGGCGTTGGGCCAGGTGGAGTCCGAGTGCGGGTAGTCGCACTCCCAGTGGATGTGGTCCGGGTTGAGGTGGTGACGCACCTCCATGCCCACGGCGTCGTCGATGAAGCAGGTGAGGATGTGCTCGTTGAACACCTGGCTGGGCAGCTTGTCGCCGAAGTCCTGGTTCGTCCACGCCTTGTGGTGCTGGTACACGTAGTCGATCCGCTCGAGGAAGTACGGCACCCAGCCGATCCCGCCCTCGCTGAGCGCGATCTTGAGGTTCGGGAACTTCCGGAACACCGGCGACCAGACGAGGTCGGCCGCGCACTTCACGATGTTCATCGGCTGGAGCGTGATCATGGTGTCGATCGGCGCGTCGATCGCGGTCATCACCGTCTCCGACGACGACCCGATGTGGAGGCAGATCACCGTCGACGTCTCCTGGCACGCCTCCAGGAACGGGTCCCAGTGGTCGCTGTGCCAGCTGGGTCGGCCGAGCTTCTCGGGGTTCTCGGAGAACGTCACGTTGAAGCAGCCCTTGTCGGCCATGCGCCGCACCTCGGCCGCCATCAGGTCGGCGTCCCAGATCGGCGGGACGGCCAGCGGGATCA
>DATHEV010000163.1:0-6509 GCA_035318405.1 Iamia sp. | reverse complement strand
CGCCGTCACCGCCCTCACCTCGCAGCCCGCCCCGACCGACCCCTGACGCCACCTCCGCCGTCGAGCTCCCGAGGGCACCCCGGACGGCGCGAGCCGATCGCCTACGGTGGCGGGGTCGTGCTGTCCGAGTCCCCCGCGCTGCGTCCCCCCGGGTCCGTCGCGCCCGCCCGCTGATGGCCGCCGTGGTCGCCGTCCTGGCCGTCGCCGTGGCCGTGCTGACCCTGCTCGTCCTGGGCCTGCTGCGCAGCCACGCCGACATCCTCCAGCGCCTGCACGAGCTCGACGGCGGCGCCGAGGGCGGCGTCAACACCGCCGCCGGGGTCAGCCCGGCGGCCGCCCGGCCGGCCGGGCCCCGCACGGTCAGCCGGGCCGAGGTCAACACCTTCCCGCAGGTCCAGGCCCCGCCCGAGCGCGAGGGCTTCACCGACAGCCGCGACCTCGTCGGGGTGGGGGTCGACGACGACGCCCTCACCATCCGGGTCACCGGCGTCGAGCACCGCACCCTTGTCGCCTTCCTGTCCGGCTCCTGTCTCACCTGCCAGCGCTTCTGGGACGCCTTCCAGAAGCCGCAGAAGCTGGGCCTGCCCCGCGACGTGCGGCCCGTCATCGTCACCAAGGGGCCCGAGCAGGAGAGCCCGGCGGCCATCGCCCGGGTGGCCCCCTCCGCCGTCCCCGTGGTGATGGACAGCAGCGCATGGGAGGCCTACGACGTCCCCGGCTCGCCCTACTTCGTGCTGGTCGACGGTCGCTCGGGCCAGGTCCAGGGCGAGGGCACCGGCATCGACTGGAGCCAGGTGAAGGGTCTGCTGACCCAGGTCCAGGACGACGCCAGCTACGCCGACGACCTCGAGTCGCGCCGGGTCTCCAAGTACCGGGCCGACGACGAGCGCGAGCGCCGGGTCGACGACGAGCTGCTGGCCGCCGGCGTCACCCCCGGCGACCCCAGCCTCTACGGCGAGGGACCCGACGACCCGCGCCGCGCCGCCCACCAGCACGACCACGAGCACGACCAGCCCGACGAGAGGACGCGCCCATGAGGATCGAGGCCCACGGCATCCGGGCCGAGCTGCCCTCCGGCTGGGAGGGCCGCATCAGCCGGCGCCAGGCCGGGACCCTCACGGGCGCCCGGACCCGCAACGGCACCACCGAGGTGGTGGGCGAGGACACCGCTCCCGTCCTCCACATGGGCAACTTCGCCCTCCCCGAGGACCGGGGCGACTTCGGCAGCGGCGCCGTCGACCTCATGGGCACGGGCCACCTGCTGGTCGTGCTGGTCGAGTACGGCCCCGACAGCGTCGGCACCGCCCTCTACCCCACCGTCTCCTCCGTGCCCCGGCTCACCAGCCGGATGTTCAGCAGCCAGGCCCTCCAGCGGGTGCAGCGGGGCCAGGCCGGCGCCCAGCGGTTCTTCACCATGAACGGACGGGCCTTCTGCCTCTACGCCGTCGTCGGCGACCAGCGCGAGGTGGGCGCCATGGCCACCACCGCCAACGACGTCACCCGCCAGATCGCGATCACCACCCGGTGAACGCCCACCCGCTCTCGTTCCCGCTCGGAGGATCCCGATGAGCCCGCTCGACCTCGTCCGGCGGCGCCCCGGCGCCGCCCCCGCCCCGGCCGCCGCTCCGCCCGCCCCGCCCCCGTCGGCCCCCCGGCCCACGGTGGCCGAGCGGGTCGTGGCCCGCACCGCCGGCGTCCTCTCCGGCGGGCACAGCCGGCGCCGGTTCCTGGCCCGGACGGCGGTCGTCGGCTCCGCCCTGGCCGTCAACCCGCTCACCTACCTCCTCAAGCCGGGCACCGCCTACGGCGCCGTGTGCGGCACGTGCGGCGACGGCTGGACCGCCTTCTGCTGCACGGTCAACAACGGCAGCAACTCGTGCCCCCCGGCCTCCTTCGTCGCCGGCTGGTGGAAGGCCGACGGCTCGGCCTACTGCGGCGGCGGGCCCCGCTACATCGTCGACTGCAACGCCACCTGCCCGACCCAGTGCTCGTGCCACTGCGCCGGCGCCGCGTGCGACGGTCGGCGGGTGTGCTGCAACCAGTTCCGCTACGGCCAGTGCAACCAGCAGATCAGCTGCTACGGGCCCGTGGTCTGCCGGGTCGCCATCTGCATCACGCCGTGGACCTACGACCCGGCGTGCTCGACCCACACGCTCACCGACAACGCCACCCGCGACCACGGCGCCGCCTGCCTCACCCACCAGCCCAGCACGCCCATCTCGCAGAAGTACGCCGCCCTCGGTGGCGCCGGCGGGCTCCTCGGCCGGGAGACCCAGTCGGAGCGCAACACGCCCGACGGCACCGGTCGCTACGCCATCTACCAGGGCGGGCGCATCTACGACAGCTCGTCGACCAACCCGCAGGAGATCCACGGCTCGCTGCTCGACAAGTGGCTGGCCGCCAGCAGCACCGGCGGCGCCTACGGCTATCCCACCAGCGACGTGGCCTCGACCTCGGGCGGGATCCGCTACTCCCGGTTCCAGCACGGGTCGATCTACCGCTTCACCAACGGCTCGACCTTCGGCGTCCCCGAGCCCTACTACTCCGTCTACCAGCAGTACGGCGGGCTGAACTCGAACGGCTCGCTCGGCTTCCCCCTCAGCGACCCGATCCGCAGCTCCGACAAGCGGGCCGTCTACATCAACTTCCAGCGGGGTCGCATCTACCGCCGCAGCCAGGTGACGGTGGAGATCCACGGCGCGATCTTCGACAAGCACGAGGGCCTCGGCGGGGTCCACGGCGCCCTCGGGCACGTGCAGACCAGCGTGTCCACCCTGTCCGACGGCCGGGGCCGGTCGTCGATCTTCGAGCACGGCGGCGTCATCTACTACACGGCCTCCACCGGCGCCCACGGCGTCTGGGGCGACCTGTTCACGGCCTATCTCGACGACGGCGGCCCGACGGGGCGCATGGGGTACCCCACCAGCGATCGCGGCCAGGTCGGCGACGGTCGCGGCGTGCGCTTCACCACCGAGCGGGGCGCGGTCTACTCGACCAGCTCCACCGGCGCCCACGTCGTCCCGCCCCCGCTGTACGCCGGGTACATCGATGCCGGTGGCCCCGGCGGCAGCCTCGGCTACCCCACCGGCGACCCGCAGCGGCTGCCCGGCGAGGGCGTCCGGCAGGCCTTCGAGGGCGGGACCCTCCAGGTCCAGTCGCCCTACGTGCCCTTCGTGAAGGCCACGTACCAGGACTTCCTCGACCGGGCGCCCACTGCCGCCGAGATCGACTGGAACGCCACGGCGCTGGCCAACGGCGCCAGCCGGCCGAGCTACGTCAAGGGCCTCGCCGCCTCCGACGAGTACATCGCCCAGCTGGTGCAGGGCTTCTACCAGGACACCCTCGGCCGGGCCGGCACGGCCAACGAGATCCAGTACTGGGTCGGCCAGATCCGCTCGGGGCGCTTCACCGTGGCCGAGGCCGCGGCCAGCTTCTACTCCAGCCCCGAGTACTTCTCCGGCTTCGGCGGGGGCACGGTCCGGGGCTGGCTCACCGACCTCTACGCCAAGCTGCTCGGGCGCACGGCCAGCAGCGGCGACCTCGACTACTGGGAGGGCGAGACCAACGCCCGCGGCCGGGCCAACGTGGCCCTGCGCTTCTACCAGTCGAGCGAGTCGCGGGTGGCCCGGGTGCAGGCGCTGTACCAGGCCCTCCTGGGCCGGTCGGCCAGCACCGCCGATGCGAGCTACTGGTCGTCGCGGATCCTCACCCAGGGCGACCTGGCGCTGGCCAGCACCCTCGCCTCGATGCAGGAGTACTTCGACCGATCCCAGACCCGGTTCCCCAGCTGACCCGACTAGGTTCGATCACCTCGCGGGTGTAGCTCAATGGCTAGAGCCCCTGCCTTCCAAGCAGGCTATGCGGGTTCGATTCCCGTCACCCGCTCTCGACCGCCGCGCCCCGGGCGTTGACCCGGGGCGGGGCGGGTGTCACGGTGCGGGTGTGGACGAGCACGGGCGGCGGGTGCTCGCCGCCCTCGCCGTGAGCGGGGTGCTGATGCAGCACGACCGGGTGCTGCCGTCGGCGACCGCCGCCGTCGCCGGCGAGCCAGTCGCCGGGTCGTGGTGGTCGCACCCGATGGCCCACGAGATCTTCGGCGCCCTCAACGACCTGGACGACGAGGGCCACGTGCTCCGGGCCCGGCTCGTCGCCGGGAAGCAGACCCTCGTCGGGCGGACCCTGTGGCCGGCCCTCGTCGCCGTCGGCAGGGAGCGGGCCGCCTGGCAGCTCGACGGGGTGGAGCCGGGGGCGGTCGCCCTCCTCGACGAGGTCGACGCGGTCGACGCATCGTCGGCGCCGCTCCTCCTCGACGGCGGCACGCGCGCCGCCGGCAAGGTGCTCGAGGGCCGCCTGCTCGTCCACGTGGTCGAGGTCCACCTCCCGACGGGCCGGCACGCCAAGGCGCTCCAGTCGTGGTCCCACCTCGCCGCCGAGCGGGGCATCACCGTCCTGCCCGACCCCGCCGCCGGACGCCGATCCCTCGCCGCCGCCATCAGCATGTGGGGCGACCCCGCCCGCCTCCTCCCCTGGCCCCCGCCCTGATCCTTCGGCCCCGGCCCAGGTTGTTGCTTGGACAAGCGTCGGTACGGTGCCGGACATGGCATCGCTCAAGCTCCGTCAGGTCCCGGGCCGCGTCGCGGCAGGGGCGTACACGCTCCACGCCGGCATCGAGAAGCTCCACGCCAGCCCCGAGCATGCCGCCGGGGTGCACGGGATGGCGGCCGGGACCTACCCGATCGTCGCCGACGTGCCGCCCGAGCGGTTCGTCCGGGCCCTGGCCATCAGCGAGATCGCCATCGGCGGCGCCCTGCTCTCCCCCTTCGTGCCGACCGCGGCGGCCGGCGCCGCCCTCACCGCGTTCAGCGGCGCGCTCATGGGCCTGTACGCCAAGACGCCCGGCATGCGGAAGGACGGATCGGTCTGGCCCACCCCGCAGGGCACCGGCCTGAGCAAGGACGTCTGGCTGCTGGCCATCGGGGCCGGGCTGGTCGCCGACGCCCTGGTGGAGCGGCGCACCCGCTGACGGCGCCGCCCCCTGACCCACCCGTTCCCTGTGCGGGTTTGCCCGTTTGCGGCGGCAACGCGCACACAGAACGGGCTACTCGGAGGGCTTGCGGGGGGCGCGGCGGCCACGGGCCAGCTCGGTGCCGAGGGCGGCCAGGCGGCCGGTCCAGAAGCCGCGGAACTGCTCGAGCCAGGCGTCGACCTCCTGCATGCCGGCGGGGTCGACGGCGTACAGCCGCCGGGTGCCCTCGGGCCGGACGGTGGCGAAGCCGTGCTCGCGCAGCACGCGCAGGTGCTGGGACACGGCCGGCTGGGAGATCCCGAACTCGGACCGCACCACGTGGGTGACGGCACCGGCCGAGGCCTCCCCCTCGGCCAGCAGCTCGAGGATCCGCCGCCGGACCGGGTCGCCCAGCACGTCGAAGGCGTGCATCAGCCGGTGGGCTCCCCCGAGATCATGTCGTCGACGCCTGGCCCCTCGCCGGTGTAGAAGGCGCCGACCGCACCGGCCCGCCGACGGGCGACGTCGGGCTCCTCACCCCCGGCCACGTCGGCCTCGCCCCACGCCTCGGCGGCGCCGATCATGAAGGGCCGGGCGTCGGCGCTGGCCTCCCACTTCGCGTACGCCGCCCGGTCGACCGGCTCGCCGGTGGCGAGGTGGAGGGACAGGCCGATGAGGCCCGAGTCCCAGCCGACGCCGGTGGCGCCGGGGCCGAACTGGTCCCAGAAGGGGTTGTCGCAGTCGCAGAAGTGGCTCAGCCGCATGCGGGTGCCGTCGCCCTCGGGCGTCAGGGTGACCTCGACCCAGCTCGGGAACCCGTCGTAGACCCACGAGACGAGGAACCGCTCCTCGGGCTCGCACTCGAGGATCTCGCCGCCGGCGTTGCCCTCGAGCTGGTACGACCCGCCGAGCTTCAGCTCGCCGGTGATCGGGAGGAACCAGCGGGGCAGCCGCTCGGCGTTGGTGAGGGCGTCCCAGACGTCGGCCGGCGGCGACGGGTACACCTCGCTGGCCACGACGGCCTTGAGCTGCTTGCCCTCGCGCTCGGCCGGCTCCACGGTCCGGGTGACGGAGGTGAGACGGTGGTCGGTGTCGATCTGGATGTCGGCCATGCACCCGTTCTATCGAATCGGCCTTATATAAGCAAGCATCGATGTCAGGCGCTGCGGTTGAGCCACCTGCTGCCCTTGTCGAGACGGGTCCGGAGCTGGGGCACGGTGGCCTCGGTGACGCGGACGATGCCCGAGAGCCGGTTGAGCTCGCGGTTGACCTGGGCGTGGGACATACCGGTGGTGCGGACCAGATCGCGGGCCAGCTCGGCGTTGAGGTCGCGGAGGCGCTTCTTGTCCTGCTTGCGGGTCAGCGCGGCACCGTCGGCGCCGACGGCCACGGGGCCCACTCCCCCGGCCAGCGGGGGCGGCGGCGCCAGCTCCAGCTCGAACCCCGGCCCCTCGTCGTCGTCGTCGTCGAAGCTGCCCTCGTCGGAGAACCCCTCGCCGTCGTG
>DATHEV010000162.1:0-3181 GCA_035318405.1 Iamia sp. | reverse complement strand
ATCGTTCACGTAGGCCCACGCCACGTCGAGGTGATCGCCGTCGGAGATGCCGTCCGGCGGGTCGTCCCACAGCGGCACGAGGTCGTCGACGTCGAGACCGGCGGGCAGGCCCTCCACCACCGCCGGGGTGGACGACGCCGTGACCGGCACCGTCGTCGACGCCGTCGTGGCGTCGACCCCGGCCGCGCCCGGCTCCGTCGTGGCGGCCGGGGCGGGCTGGTCGTCCGCCCCCGCCGGGGCCGGGAGGACGACCATGCTGAGGGTGGCGACGCCCACGCCGTCGAGCCCGACCTGGCCCGGGCGGTCGCCGGCCTCGACCCGCAGCACGACCGGACCGGTCCCGAGGGTGAGCTCGAGGTCGTCGAGCGAGAGGACGCTGGTCGCGTGGCCGGAGTCGGCTCTCGTCGTGAGGTCGACGGTCCCCAGCCTGTCACCACCCGGTGTCGAGATCGTCACGCGGAGCGGGGCGGCCGAGGTGGCCCGCACCTCGCCGGTCAGGCCGTCGGCCGTGCGGGTGACGTCCCGGAGGTCGAGAGCGGCACTGGCCACGGCCACGACCTGCCATCCCCCGTCCGTGCGTCGGGCCGTCACCGTGCCGGTGAGGTCGTTGATGACGGCGTCGGGCCAGGCGACGGGATCCAGCGTGGCGAACGGGGTGCGGTAGGCCGCCCAGCCCTCGCCCTCGACCTGGCCCTCGAAGCCGAAGGGGGCGCTGGGGGTCACGTCCTCGCCGAAGGTGGCGGCCATCAGGGCGTCGGCCGCCTGCTCGGGCGTCGCCACCGCGGGAGCCACGCCCAGCACGGGGCCGCGGGTCGGGTCGATGCCGGTCGGCAGGTGGAAGAGGTGCCCCGGGCGGGGTGGGGCGGTGGTGGTAGGTCCGTCGGTGGTCCGGGTGGTGTCGGTGGTGTCCCCGTCGCCCGCCCGGGCGACGAGGGCGGCCCCCCCGAGGACGAGGACGATGACGGCGACGGCCAGCCATCGGGTCCGACGCCGAGCCGCCGACGGTCGGTCGTCGATCGGGATCAGGAGGCCGGTGGGCAGCGTCGCGGTGCCGTCGCGGTCGGGGACGTCGGCGGCGCGGCGGGCGAGCATGGCCCGGACCTGGCCCTCGAAGGCCTCGTCGGGACGGGTGTCGGTCGGAGCGGTCATGGCTCGATCTCCTTGCGGAGGGCGTGGAGCCCCCGGTGGACCAGGGTGCGGACGGTGGCGGGCCGGCAGCCGAGGAGCTCGGCGATGACGGCGTCGGGCAGGTCCTCGTAGAAGCGGAGGACGATGGCGGTGCGGCGGCGGTCGTCGAGGGTGGCGAGGGCGTCCCACAGCTCGTCGGCGCCCAGGCCGACCTCCTCGGCGCGGGGCGGGGCGTAGGCGCGGGCCGTGCGCTGGCGCCGCAGCCACGACCGGCAGCGGTTCACCACCGCGGTCCGCAGGTAGGCCGGCGGCTCGAGGATGGTGGCCCACCGCGGCCGGAGGGCGAGGACGGCGTCGTGGACGACCTCCTCGGCCACCTCCATGTCCGAGGTGAGGAGGTACGCCAGCCGGACGAGCCCGGTGCGCCGCTCGGTGTACAGGGCCACCAGGCCCTCGGGCCACGGGTCGTCCCCGGCGGCCGGGTTCGCCGTCCTCCGTCCCGACGACGACGCAGGCAGCTCGGTGGGGACCATCACCCTCCTAGACGCATGACCCCCGGCGAGCGTTCCCGCGACCGGTGACCGACGTCATCTGGACGCCGGCGATCCCGAGGAGGAGTGTTAACGGCGTTAACGGAACATCGTTACGTGAACACTGTCACCTCATCCCCAGAGGACCTTGCCATGCTCAGCCGTCTCGCCCAGCTCACCGTCCGCCGCCGGGTGCTCGTCCTGGTCCTGGCCGTGGTCGGGTTTGCGCTCGCCGGGGCCGTCGGCGGGGGCGTCGCCGAGCACCTCTCCTCCGGTGGTTTCGACGACCCGTCGTCGGAGTCGTCCCGGGCCGAGGACGCCCTGGAGGACACCTTCGGCACGGGGGCGCCCAACGTCCTCCTGCTCGTCACCGCCGACGATGGCACCGACGTCGACGACCCCACCCTGGCCGCCGCGGCCACCGACGTCGTCGCCGAGCTCGATGCCCAGCCCGACATCGACGAGGTCGCCTCGTACTGGACGCTCGGGCGGCCGCCGCCCCTGCGCTCGACCGAGGGCGACTCGGCGATCATCGTGGCCCGCATCCAGGGCGACCAGTCCCACATCGTCGAGCGGGGCACCGAGCTGCGCGAGCAGCTGAGCGGCCCGATCGACGGCGGCGAGGTGGCCGTCGGCGGTTACGCCGGCACCTTCGCCGACGTCAACCACACCATCGAGAAGGACCTGGTCAAGGCGGAGATGATCGCCCTGCCGATCACCATCCTCCTGCTGCTCCTGATCTTCCGGGGTGTGGTCGCCTCGCTGCTGCCTCTGGCCATGGGCGCCCTGTCGATCGTCGGCACCTTCCTGGTGCTGCGGGGGCTGGCCGGGGTCACCGAGGTGTCGATCTTCGCCCTCAACCTGACGACGGCCATGGGGCTGGGCCTGGCCATCGACTACAGCCTGTTCATGGTGTCCCGCTACCGGGAGGAGCTGGCCGCCGGGTTCGAGCCGACCGTCGCCGTGGTGCGCACCGTCCGCACCGCCGGGCGCACCGTCGCCTTCAGCGCCCTCACCGTGGCCGCCTCGCTGTGCGCCCTGCTCGTCTTCCCCCAGGCCTTCCTCCGGTCGTTCGCCTACGCCGGCGTCGCCGTGGCCGCCCTGGCCGGGTTCTGCGCCGTGGTCGTCCTGCCCGCCCTGCTGGCGGTCCTCGGCCACCGGGTCGACGCCCTCTCGCTGCGCCGGCGGGACCCGAAGCCGGTCGGCGAGGGCGTCTGGCACCGGGTCGCCACCGTGGTGATGCGCCGGCCCCTGCCGGTCATCACCGTCGTGGTGCTGGTCCTGCTGGTGCTGGGCAGCCCCTTCCGCCACATCGAGCTGGGCCGGCCCGACGACCGGGTCCTGCCCGCCTCGGCCGAGAGCCGCCAGGTCAACGACACCCTCCGCGACCAGTACGCCTCCAACGAGGCCGGCGCCCTCTCCGTGGTGGCCGCCGACACCAGCGCCGCCGGCACGGGCGCCGGGCGTGACGAGGCGATCGGCGCCTACGCCACCGACCTGTCGCAGCTCGACGGGGTGGCCCG
>DATHEV010000161.1:0-4248 GCA_035318405.1 Iamia sp. | reverse complement strand
TGGTGGCGTCGGCCTCCGAGGCGAGCCGGAAGAGCGAGTGGGCGACGCCATCGGTGGGCCCGGTCTGGAAGCCCAGGGCGACGGCGTCGACGAGCTCGACATCCGTGCACCCCGGGTCGGCGAGGTCCTCGACGGTCGTCTCCGTCCGGGACGCGCTGACCGACCAGGCGCTCCCGATGTCGGCGGCGGTGAGGAGGGCGTCGTCCAACGCCGATCCCGACCCGGTGGTCGCGGTACCGGGATCGGCGGTGGTGGTCGTCGGATCGGCGGAGGGGTCGTCGTCGCCCGCGAGCACGAGGGCGGCGACGATGGCGGCGACCAGGACGAGGGCCAGGGCACCGAACGCAGGCACCGCCAGGCGCCGACCCCGGCGGCCCGGGGGCGGGGCCGGAGCGACCTGGGTCCCGCCACCGGCGGCGACCGTGGGGTCGAGGTCGGCGGGCGGGGGTGGCGGTTCCGCGAGGGTGTGGTCGGCTCGGACCCGGACGGCCGAGGTCGGCGGGGGCGGGATGGCCGGCCCCGAGCGGGGCGGACCGGCGGCCGGCGGGTCGACCGCGACCGGCGCGGGCGGTGCGGTGGCGGCGGCCCGGTCGGCCACCGCCGGCGGCTCCGGAGGGGACGGTGAGGCGGGCCGCGAGGCGGGTGGGGCGGGCCGGGGCGCGGACCCGGTGGCGATCGCCGCCAGCGCCGTCTCGGTCTCGGCTGCGCTCGGGCGGGCGGCGGGGTGGCGCGCCGTGCAGGCCTCGATCAGGGCCCGCAGCTCCGGGGACACGGTGGCGGGCACGTCCAACGGCGCCCCCGAGACGACCCGGGCGATGACGGCGAACGGGCTGTCATCGCTCTCGGCCGTGAGCGGGTTGCGCCCGGCGAAGCAGGTGAGGAGGGTCAGCCCGAGGGCGTAGACGTCGCTCGCCGGCGTGGCCTTGCCGCCCTGGAGCACCTCGGGGGCCATGTAGGCGACGGTGCCGGTCACCGCGCCGGTCGCGGTCGCCGATCCGGCGCCCACGAGCCGGGCGATGCCGAAGTCGGCCAGCTTGGCCCGCCCCAGCCGGTCGATGAGCACGTTGGCCGGCTTCACGTCACGGTGCAGCAGGTCCATCTCGTGAGCGGCGGCGAGGGCCGACGCCACCTCGGCGGCGACGCGCACCGCCGTCTCGGGCTCGAGCGGTCCGCGTGCCGCCAGGGCATCGGCCACGGACCCGCCGGGCAGGAGCTCCATCGCCAGGTACGGCGCACCCCGGGGCGTCGTGCCGGCATCGTGGACGACCACGACGTGCGGGTGCCACGAGAGCGATCCGGCGGCCCGGCACTCGCGGGTGAAGAGCTGGAGCGTGCGCTCGTCGGTGGGCGCGCCGTCGAGGATCTTGAGGGCGACGTCGCGGTCGACCGTCAGCTGACGGGCCCGGTAGACGGTCGCGAACCCGCCGCGGCCCAGCACGTGCAGGTCCCTGTAGCCCGGGACCTCGGGGCCACCCGACCCTGACGTCACGACGCCAGGCTACGCCGGGCCGCCGCCGAGCGGGTGGGCGCCGGTCAGGACCAGAAGCCGATGGGGTAGCGGCCTTGGGGGACGGCGACGTAGCGGACGACGGTGGGGTCGGGGCCGGGGACCAGGTCGCGCAGGTCGACGGGGCGGGGCGGCTCCGGGTCGGTCGAGAGGAGGAGGTCGGCGTCGTCGGGATCGTCGTCCGGCATGGCGGCGCGGGACGGAAGGGCGAGGAGGGCCACGACGCCGCCGATGAAGGTGATGAGGGCGGTGACCCGGCAGCCGGCGGCCATGCCGTGGAGGAAGGCGTCGGAGGCGGCGTCGAGGATGGTGGGGCGCACCGCCTCGGGAGCCCGGCGGGCGACCTCGGCCGCAGCCACCACCGACTCCCGGGCGGCGTCGACGGCCACCGGCGGGGCGCCCAGCTCCCGCAACGAGTCGGCGATCTGCGGTCCGTACAGCGACGAGAACACCGAGCCGACGATGGCCACGCCGAGCGTGCCGCCGATCTCCCGGGTCGTGTCGTTGACGGCCGAGCCGACGCCCGCCTTGGCCGGGGGCAGCGACCCCATGATCGCCTCGGTGGCGGGGGCACCGACCAGCCCGAGGCCACCGGCCATCAGCACCATGCTGGGCACCACGCCGGTCCAGTAGCTCGTGTCGGCGCCCATGGTCGAGGCCAGCAGGAAGCCGGCGCTCATCGAGAACAGCCCGGTCGAGACGACGGCCTTGGTGCCGACCCAGAGGGCGAGGCGGGCCGCGGTCGGCGCCACGACGCCGGCCGTGACGGCGAAGGGCAGCGTGTGGACGCCGGCCGAGAGGGTGTCGTAGCCCCGCACCACCTGGAAGTACTGGGTGACCAGGAAGATGAAGCCGAAGAGGCCGAAGAAGGCGGTGGCGACGGCTCCGCTGGCGGCCGAGAAGCGGGCGTTGCGGAACACGCTGACGTCGAGCATCGGGTCGGGGCGACGCAGCTCCCAGGCCACGAAGCCGCTCATCAGCACGGCGGCACCGACGAACCCCCAGATCGTCGGGCCCGACGTCCAGCCGTACCCGGGCGCCTCGATCACGGTCCACACCAGGAGCCCGACGGCGCCGATCGACAGCACCACGCCGATGGGGTCGGCCCGGCCGGCGTGGTCGTCGCGGGACGACGGCACCAGCACCCGGCCCAGCAGGAGGGCGAGCACGACGATGGGGACGTTGACGAGGAAGATCGAGCCCCAGCTGAAGTGCTCGAGCAGCCAGCCGCCGGAGATGGGACCGAGGGCGACGGCGAGACCGGTGACGCCGGACCAGGCGCCGATGGCCTTGGCCCGCTCGGTCGGGTCGGTGAAGACGTTGGTGAGGATGGCGAGGGTGGCCGGGAAGACGAGGGCGGCGCCGACGCCCCTCACGGCCCGGGCGGCGATGAGCTGGCCGGCGCTGCCCGCCAGCGAGGCGGCGATCGAGGTGAGGCCGAACAGCGCCAGGCCGACCTGCATGGTGCCCTTGCGGCCCACCCGATCGCCCAGGCTGCCGGCGGCGAGGAGCAGGCCGGCGAAGACGAGCGAGTAGGCGTCGACGATCCACTGGAGCTGGCTGGTCGAGGCGCTCAGGTCGCCGGCCAGGGTCGGAAGGGCGACGTTCACGATGGTGTTGTCCACCACCACCAGGAACACGCTCAGACAGAGGACGGGCAGGATCGCCCAGCGCCTCGGATGCGGGTCGACGTCGGGCTCGGCCATGACGGCCTCCTCGTAGAACAGCGTTACACTTGCGTGCGGGCAAGGTCTAGAACACCGTTATAGGAAGGTCAACGTGACAGTTCGCACACCGGTCGAGGCATCGGTGCTCGACGCCGCCGCCGACCTCCTCGTGAGCGAGGGCCCGCACGCCCTGTCGATCCGCCGGATCGCGGCCGCCGCCAGCGTGGCCCCGATGAGCATCTACAACCGGTTCGAGAGCAAGGCCGGCGTGCTCGACGCCCTGTTCGTCCGCGGCTTCGAACGGCTCGCCGACCTCCGCGACGACCTGCCCGGGCCGCCGGCCACCCCGGTCGAGCGGCTGCGCGCCTTCTGCCTCGCCTACCGCCGCTTCGCCCTCGACGACCCCGGCACCTACGCCCTGATGTTCGACCGGTCGGTCGTCGACTTCGAGCCGTCGCCCGACTCGCTCCTCACCGCCCATGCCTGCTTCGCCTGCCTGGTCGAGACGGTGAGCGAGGTGCAGGCCTCGGGCGCCATCGTCGGCGGCGACCCGGTCGAGGTGGGCCAGCGCGTCTGGGCCGCCCTGCACGGGGCGGTCTCGCTCGAGCGCCATGGCATCTGCTTCGCCCCCGACGGCGACCAGCACTACGCCGCCCTCGTCGAGACGCTGCTCATCGGCCTCTCCCCCGCCCACGGCCTCCCCGGCGGGGCGACGCCCTCGCGTCGCGGGTGACCGGTCACTCGGTGCCTGGCACCGAGTGACCGCCGCCGTCGGTCAGCGCGCCCTCAACGCGGGCGGGGGTCGGCGTCCTGGACGGCGTCGATGATGTCGCGGCCGATGGGCAGCGGGTCGCACCCGTGGTCGGTCTCGCCGGTCTCGCACACCATGTCGAAGCGGGCGTCAGCCGCCTGGTGACACGTCGCGCAGTCGAGCCCGAAGGCGTTGATCACGTCGGTCGTCCCCCGGTCGACGATCCGGGTGCCCTCGGCGGTGACCTCGACGAAGAGGAACTCCCAGTCCCGGGTCACGGGGCTGAAGCCGGCGGCCCGCTTGACCATCACCTCGGTGGGGAT
>DATHEV010000160.1:0-2711 GCA_035318405.1 Iamia sp. | reverse complement strand
GGACCGGCCCTCGCCGCCGTGGGCCGCACGGCCGAGGGGGTCACGACCTCAGCGGAGGGCTTCCGCGAGCACGCCGCCCTGGCCGAGCCCCTGGCGCTGGCCCACCCCGGCACCCACCTCGTGAACCAGGCCTATGCCCTGGTGGAGGCGGGGCGTCTCGCCGAGGCCGACGACCTGGCCACGGTGGGCTACGAGGTGGCCGGCACCGACAACGTGCCCATCGCCCAGATCTGGTTCGCCCTGGTGCTGGGCAAGGCGGCGATGCTCCGGGGCCAGGCGCAGGAGTCGCGCCGCTGGTACCAGGAGGGGGCCTCGACGGCGCGCCTCCACGGGTTCCGGGGCCCGCTGCGCATCGCCCTGTCGGGGCAGGCCAGCGCCGACGCCGTGCTGGCCCAGGGGCCGGCCGCGTCGGAGGCCATGGCCGAGTCGGGCCTCCTGCCGCCCTACCCGTTCCTGGGCCACGACCAGGCCGTCGGCCCGGCGTGGACGGCCTGGGCCGAGGGCGACCCGGCCCGGGCCCGCGCCGGCCTGGTGGCCGAGGCCGAGGCGGCGACCACCTCGCACAACGTCGCCTCCGCCGTGTGGCTGTGGCACGACGCGGCCCGCCTCGGGGCCACCCACGTGGGCCCCGCCCTCCGGGCCGTGGCGGCCCGGTCCGACAGCCCGCTGCACGCCGCCCGGGCCGCCCACGTGACGGCCCTGGAGGCCGGCGACGCCGACGGCCTCACCGCCGCCACCGACCTGCTGGAGGGCCTGGGCACGCTCCTGTTCGCGGCTGAGGCGGCCTCGGCGGCCTCCGACGCTCACCGCCGGGCCGGTCGCCAGCGCCTGGCCACCAACCTGGCGCACCGCTCGGCCCAGCTGGCGGCGCAGTGCCCGGACGTCCACACCCCGGCCCTGGTGCGCACCGAGGGATCCGTCGCCCTGACCGCCCGCGAGCGAGAGGTGGCGAGCCTCGCCGCCCAGGGGACCTCGAGCCAGGACATCGCGGATCGCCTGTTCGTCTCGATCCGCACCGTGAACAACCACCTCCAGAACGCCTACACCAAGCTCGGCGTCAACCGCCGCGACCAGCTGGCCGCGGCCCTCGGGAGCCGCTGAGGCGACCCCCGAGGCACTGGCTTCACCCCCCGTAGACGACGAGGTTGACGTAGGTGGTGCTCTCCAGGAAGAGGCCCGCCGTGACCTCGGGCGCCCCGTCGTTGCCCTGGGCGAGGGCGGCCTCGGCGTGGAGGGCCTTGGACGGGATGACGCCGAGCAGGCCCAGCCCGATCAGGGTGGGGTCGACCTGGGGCGCCAGCACCGTGCGGCCCTCGGCCGACTCGGAGAACTTGGTCATCAGATCGCCGCGGGAGAGGCCGTGTCCCAGCTCGGTGGTCCAGTAGGCGAGGCCGGCGGCGTCGGGCTTGCGCTGGAGGACGTTTCCGTAGACCAGGCCGACGAACGCTCCGTTGCTCACGTTGCCGTAGACGGCCTTGAACTCCGGCGACGAGGAGAAGGAGGCCGCCACCTTGTAGAGGGGCGCCCCGGCGTTGAGCTGCTGCACCCAGTAGGTCAGCCCCGCCAGATCGGGCTGGCGATGGAAGAAGGCCTGGTAGAGGCGGATGACCGGCTCGCGGCGCTTCGCCCAGGCCGGGGCGTGGGCCAGGGTCGTGATCAGGTGGGTGGGGGTGACCCGGCCGTTCACCAGGTCCGCCGTTCGCGCCGCGGCGGTGCCCTGCGGGCCGGAGAAGTCCTCGAGCTGGCGGGCGACCAGCTCGGCGTAGGTGAGGAACGGGCCCAGGACCTCGTTGCGGGCCACGAAGGCGTCGGGCAGACCGTTGGTGTCCCCGGCCACCAGGTCGTTGCCGGTCGACAGGAAGGCCACGACCCGACCGTCCCAGGTGGTCGCCGGACGGGTCGCGCCGCCCTTGGCGGTCCCCTGGGTCGGCGCCCGGCCGACCTGGTTGGTCGTGCCGTCGGCGATCCAGCGCTGGAAGATGTCGCTCGTCGCGTTGGCCGGGGTCCCGTCGAGGTCGGGGGCGGTCGACTCGAAGGTGACGACGGCCCCGTCGCCGGAGATCGCCGGATGGCCCGAGGCACCCTCGGCCTGGCCGCCGAGGGCATCGACGCTCACCCGGTAGGTGCTGTGTAGCTGCCGGTCCCGCCAGAACACGTCCGTGGACTGGTTGGTGTCCCCGCCGACCAGGTTGGTCGCGTCGGAGGTGAAGGCCACGTAGCGGCCGTCCTGGCTCAGCGAGGGTGAGCCGCTGCCCAGGTTCGCCTGGCCGTCGTCGCCCAGGCTCACCCGGGTGGTCGTGCCCGCCTGCCAGTCGCGCACGAACACGTCGGGGGCGAAGTTGGTGTCCCCGGGCACGAGGTTGTTGGCGTGGGAGGTGAAGGCCACGAGCTTCCCGTCGTCGCTGACCGCCGGGCTCTTGGACCCGCTGTTGCCCTGCACCTGGGCCGACGAGACGTCGACCTGGACGGTGCCCTCGTCGTACAGGCTGCGGTAGTACACGTGGCCGGCGGTGGTGGTGAAGACCAGGTGCAACCCGGTGCGGTCGAGTGAGCTCTCGCCGGCGACGACGGCGGCGACGGTGTTCCCGCTGGGCAGGACGTTCGCCCGCTGGGTGTAGCCGTACTCCCGGCTGTGCTCGTAGAGGTCGGCGGCGGTGGCGGGCTTCCCGCCCAGGTTGGTGGATGTCGTCTGGAAGACGATCTTGTCGCCG
>DATHEV010000159.1:0-2377 GCA_035318405.1 Iamia sp. | reverse complement strand
CGCCCCGACGAGGGCGCCGCGGCCCAGATCTACGCCCGCTACCTCACCGTCGACCTGCCGCTCGACGCCGACGAGGTCGAGAGCCTGGGCGGGGGCGACCGCCACAAGTGCGTCCAGGCGATGATCGAGACCACCGTCGCCGAGATGTACCGGGTCGACGAGGCCAACCAGTTCCTGGAGATCACCTACCAGAACGGTGACAAGGAGATCATGTACTTCAAGGACTTCTCGTCCGGAGCCATGATCGAGAACATCGTCCGCCGGGCCAAGAAGCTGGCGATCAAGCGCCACCTCGCCGGGGCCGACAAGGGCATCCGCACCGAGGACCTCCTGGCGTCGATCCACCAGGAGTACAAGGAGCACGAGGACCTGCCCAACACCACCAACCCCGACGACTGGGCCAAGATCTCGGGCAAGAAGGGCGAGCGCATCGTCTACGTCCGCACCATCGTCACCCACGACGACGAGGAGGGCGAGGGCGAGGTCGCCGGTGGCCGCTCGATCGAGCGCGTCGCCACCGGGCAGTACCTCTAGGGTCCTAGGGCGAGGACGGGCGCCTGCGCCGGGCGCCCGAGGAGACCATGGCCATCCCCAAGATCGTCGGCATCGAGACCGAGTACGGCATCATCCACCGTGGTGTGGCCGAGTCCAACCCGGTCACCGCGTCGAGCCTGCTGATCAACGCCTACGTGTCCGAGCGGGCCACCGGCGCGGCCCCGGCCACGCCCCCGGTGGGCTGGGACTTCGAGGACGAGACGCCCGGGCGCGACGCCCGCGGCGCCACGCCGGTCGACGCCCAGCCCCCCGACGTCGACACCCACCTGGTGAACGCCGTGCTCACCAACGGCGCCCGGTTCTACGTCGACCACGCCCACCCCGAGGTGTCCACCCCGGAGTGCGCCGACGCCCGGGCCGTCGTGGTCTTCGACCGGGCCGCCGAGGTCATCGTCCAGCGGGCCATGGTCGCCGCCGACCGCATCCTGCCCCCGGGCCAGGAGATCATCGTCCACAAGAACAACTCGGACGGCAAGGGCAACTCCTACGGCTGCCACGAGAACTACCTCATGGACCGGGCCGTGCCCTTCGGCCGGATCGTGGCCGCCGCCACCACCCACTTCGTGACCCGCCAGGTCTTCACCGGGTCGGGCAAGGTCGGGGTCGAGGCCAGCGGGGCCTCCGCCCGCGAGGTGACCTACCAGCTCAGCCAGCGGGCCGACTTCTTCGAGGCCGAGGTCGGGCTGGAGACCACCCTCAAGCGGCCCATCGTCAACACCCGCGACGAGCCCCACGCCGACGCCCAGCGCTACCGCCGGCTCCACGTCATCGCCGGCGACGCCAACATGGCCGAGGTGGCCACCTTCTTGAAGGTCGGCACCACCGCCATCGTCCTGTCCATGGTCGAGGACGACGCCTTCGACCGCGACCTCACCATCCGGGCCCCCGTCGCCGCCGTGCGCACGGTGTCGCACGACCCGAGCCTGGCGGCCACCATCGAGACGATCGACGGGGTCACCATGACCGCCCTCGAGGTCCAGTTCGAGCTGCTCGATCGGGCCCGCAAGTGGGCCGAGCAGCGGGGCTTGGCCGCGGTGGGCGAGGAGGTCGGCGCCGAGGTGCTCCGCCGCTGGGAGGAGGTCCTCACCGGGCTGGAGACCGACCCCGAGCTGGTCGCCGGCCAGGTCGACTGGGTGGCCAAGCGCCGTCTGATCGACCGCTGGCGCGAGCGCCACGATGCCAGCCCGACCGATCCGCGCGTCGCCGCGCTGGCCCTCCAGTACCACGACCTGCGGCCCGAGCGGTGCCTGGCCGCCCGGGTCGGGCTGGAGCGGATCACCGACGATGCCGCCGTCGATCGGGCCGTCACCGAGCCGCCGAACGACACCCGGGCCTACTTCCGGGGCCGCTGCCTGGCGAAGTTCGGCGACAGCATCGTGGCCGCCAACTGGGACTCCCTGGTGTTCGACGTGGGCGACGAACCCCTGCGCCGCGTGCCGATGATGGAACCGTCACGTGGGACC
Source organism: Iamia sp. (assembly GCA_035318405.1). Taxonomy (GTDB): domain Bacteria; phylum Actinomycetota; class Acidimicrobiia; order Acidimicrobiales; family Iamiaceae; genus Iamia. Next base: position 359 of record DATHEV010000159.1, on the reverse strand, counting down.
GAGGCCCATGTCGGTAGGTTGTTGGACGAGTGCTCCACCCCGGCCGAGCTGGTCGCCCGGCTCTCGCAGTGACCGGGGTGGCGACGACAGACGGAGATGTGTGATGGCCGAACGGGAGCAGAAGAAGCGCACCGCACCCCAGCGGGAGACCGAGGAGGTCGCGGACGCGCCTCAGAGCAGCGAGCGCGGCGAGGAGATCAAAGCCGACATCGATGATCTCCTCGACGAGATCGATGACGTGCTCGAGACCAACGCCGAGGACTTCGTGCGGAGCTACGTCCAGAAGGGCGGCGAGTAGCCGTCACCGCCGGTCGCCCGTCGGGCGCCGGCGGCCGGTTCCGGCTGCCCGGGACCCAACC
>DATHEV010000158.1:0-2577 GCA_035318405.1 Iamia sp. | reverse complement strand
CCACTTCCCGATGATGAGGTCGCGTTCCAGCTCGGCGTGGGGAAGTGCCGATCCAGAGTACAAGGGCTCGAGGGCCGCCGACGCGGTACGTGCGACGACCTCGGCAGGTGACGCGACGTGGTCCGCAGGAAGCGTCAGGGGAAGGTCCTCCGGCCGCTCACTGAAGTACACCGGCCGATCCGCCTGGACCACGCGGCCGATCTCGTAGCAGGTCGTACGGCCCACGTACCCGCTCGGCGCGAGCACGTAGACGAGGTCGGCGCGCAGGATGCGGTGAAGGGCCACGGTCTGGACCATGGCGTCGTCCCAGGCTTCGGGGTCGGAGGTGAAACGGACGAAGTCCACGCCCTCATGCACCACCGGATCGCCGAGCGGCGACGTGATCTCCCACCCCGCCGCGGTGAACTCGCGGTGGGCCTCCAGGATGGGCGCATAGTGCTGCTTGAAGCTTCCGATGATGGCGACGCGGTGGTGCTCAGGCACGGCGGCGCCTCCGTGGCTTGGGAACCGGCGGCAGATCATCGAGGTGCTCCTCGATCGCGTTGACGATCATGAGGTTCACGGCGATCTCGCGGGCCGCGGCCTCCTGGGTGAGGCGCTCATGGAGCTGACGCGGGAGGCGAACCGCCGTCTGCACCCGCTTCTCCTCGTAGATCCTCGGCCTGGCCATCTGCCATCTTCGTCGGCGCTGAATAGCGCGGGTTAGCGGTAGTTACTGCTAGCAGTATCTCCATCTGGCGACGGCCGGTCAACCCACTGCCGGGTCGGGCCGAGATCAGCCTGGCGGGTGGCCGGGGGTGGGGAGGGGGATGCCGAGACGGGTGGCCTCGGCCTGGATGAAGGTCTCGGCCCGCTCCTGGAGGGCGTGGCGGAGGGTGGTGACGACGACGCCCTCGGCCAGCGGCCCAAGGGTCTCGAGGTGGTCGACCAGCTCGGCGGCGCGGTCGGCGGGCATGCCGGCCTCGACGAAGGGTCCCCACATGTGGGTGCGGAACAGCTCGGTGAAGCGCTCGGCGATGGCGTCGGCTTCGGCCCGGAGCACCTCGTACTGGTCGATGATCACCTCCGACGGGACCCCGAGGGCGGCCAGCTCGCGCCCGATGCGGAGGAAGGCCGGGCTCCGGACCACGACCCGACCGGGCTCGTCGGTCAGGTCGACCAGCCCGAGCTCGACGACCCGCCGCACCATGTCCGGGCTCAGCTCGAGGGCGGGGAACAGGTCGGCCAGCGCGGCGAAGGCGACGGTCTCGGGCTCCTCGGTGGTCCACGGGGACGGCCCCTCGCCCAGGCCGAGCACGGCCCGGAGGCTCTCGCCCCGCTCCATGCCGTCGATCAGCTCCCTGATGGACGCGAGCGAGAACCCCCGGTCCTGGAGCCGGGCGATGAGCGCCAGCCGGCCGCGGTGGGACGGGCCGTACCAGCCGACCCTTCCCCGCCGCACGGGCGGCGCCAGCAGACCCCGGTGCTGGTACATGCGCAGCGTCGAGACGGGGAGGTCGACAGCCCGCGCCAGGTCGTCGATGGTCATCTCGTCGGTCGCGGGATCGGGCGGATCCGTCACGGGGTGCTCTCCCATCTTGTGAGCGATCGCTAATGTCGTTAGTATCTACTCACGTACTCAACGCTCACACAGTAGACCGCCGAGGAAGCCCGCCATGACCGCACCGCAGAGCCCGCCCCCCGCTCGGTGGACGCCGGCCCAGATCCGCCTGGCCGGCTTCATCGTGGTCCTCGCCGTGGCCAACATGAGCTACCGCCTGGTGTATGCCACCGGCATCCAGCAGACAGCCGCCCTCTACATCGGCGTCCCCACCGTGCTGGCCGTGGGCCTCGCCCTCCTGCCCCGCCAGACCAAGAGCGCCACCGGCATGCTCCTCAAGGGTGCGACGCTCACGCTCCTTATCGCCTGCGTGATCCTGCCCGAGGGTGCGCTGTGCCTGCTGTTCGCGGCGCCGATCGTCGTCCTCGTGGCCGTCTTCATCGGCATCCCCATCGACGAGGCCCGCCGCCGGCAGCGCGGCCAGGTCCCGCCGCTGATGGCGGCCGGCCTCCCCCTTCTGCTCCTCAGCCTCGAGGGGGTGGTGGGCACGCCGTTCGACCCGAGCGCGACCGCCACCGCGGCGGTGACGGTCGAGGCCGGGGTCGACGAGGTCGCCGCCGCCCTGGCCCGGCCGCCGACGTTCGACCAGCAGCTGCCGACGTTCCTGACGGCGGGGTTCAACCGCCCTGTCGCCGCAACCGGATCGGGACTCGCCGTGGGCGACGACCGGGCCATCACCTTCGACGGTGGGACCCACGACGACCACCCGCTGAGCGTCGTCGGGATGGTGGGAGGCAGCCACGCCGACCACACCGCCCAGATGCACCTGTCGGTGGTCGAGTCGGCCCCCGGGCGGGTCGTCTTCGCCGTCACCCACGACGGCACCATGCTCTCGCGCTGGGTCGACCTGGACCGGGCCGTCGTTTCGTGGCGGGCGGTCGACGACGACACCACCCGGGTCACGTGGAGCCTGGAGTACGAGCGGCTGCTCTTCCCGACGGCCTACTTCGCCCCCCTCCAGGGGTACGGGATGGAGC
>DATHEV010000157.1:0-5607 GCA_035318405.1 Iamia sp. | reverse complement strand
GAGCCTTCCCGGCGCGGTCGACGGCGTAGTAGGGCATCAGGGGGGACCCGAACGTCGCCAGGTTCACGAGGGTCACCGGCACGGCGGCCGCCAGGACGCCGAGACCGAGGCTGACGGCGCGGCGGGGCCTGACGGCGAGGCACCAGAGCAGGAGGGCGACGGCGAGGATGGCGAACAGGGGACGCGTCAGCGCCGCGGCGGTGGCCGTCGCACCGATGACGGCCGCCCACCGTGCCCGCCCGTCCTGGCGGAGGTGATCGGCGCCGAGGAGGGCGAGCGTGAACCAGAAGCAAGCCGGGCCGTGTTGCCACATGCTGCGGCTCGATGTCGACCAGTAGCCCGTGGCCAGGCCGATGACGAGGGCGGTGGCGACCGCGGTGCGGGTCGCCAGCCGCCGATCCCTGACGAGTCGCGACGCCAGGAGGCCAACCAGCACGGCGGCACCGGCCGTGGCCAGCGACCCGGGGACGACGAGGAGGACGCGCTCCCATCGGTCGCTCCGCACCGCGGCGTCGGCGTCCGGCGTCAGCCCCACGGCCTGGCCCACCTGGAGCCCGAGGGCGACGGGCACGGCGAAGACCGACCGGGTCCACGGGTAGAAGTCGTAGGTGTGGCCGTCGACGACGGTCGTCTGGTAGGCGCCGTACCACGACAGGTCGGAGAAGGGGTCGAGGCGCAGGTCGCCTCGGGTCACGATCGACGCCGCCGTCGGTCCCGCCCCGCGGCCGTCGCCGTACTCGACCACCGGCGAGAGGAGGTAGACGCCGAGCAGGACCACGAAGGTGGCGGCGAGGGCGCCGGGCACGGTGCGGAGCCGGGCCGCCGCCCGGACTCGGCGGGTCACTCGTCGTCGGGGCAGACCCCGCGACCGCAGCGGAAGTAGGCCTCACCGTCCTGGTTGCCCTCGAACGGCAGGACGCGCTGGGCGCGGCTCGTGATCTCGAGCCGACGGAGGGCGTCGAAGGGCTGGTCGAAGTGGGGGGCCAGGAACACGAGCGCCGCGACCCACGACGCCGCCGCGCCGATGGCCAGCGTGCGCGCCTTGATCGGGAACATTGCGAGCAGGGCGAGCACCACCGGCGAGACCTGGAGGAAGTACCGGTTGCCGAGCGTCTGTCCGCCGCCGCTGAAGTTCAACGGGAACAGCACCAGGTAGAAGACGACGTACGCGCCGAGCCCGATCAGCGTGCAGCGGGCCAGGGTGTCCCCCCGCCGCCACGATGCGATGCTCGCCACGATCGCGAACAGGGCGACCGGCATGAACGGGAGCATCCCGGAGTGCCGTCCGACGAAGTAGTACCCCGCCGAGACGACGCTGTCGTCGAGGTTGCCGAGCGCGTTCTCGCGCACGTAGGTCAGGCTGAAGGTCTCGTCGGAGTCCACCCGGCTGTAGGTCCCGTCGCTGTCGCCGAACGGGACGCCGCCCGCGGCGTAGTACCGCTCGCCCCCGTAGGGGGTCCAGCTGGCGCCGTCCGACGTCGCCACGTAGGGGGTGATGGCGACGACGAAGGTGATGGCGGCGGCCGCGGCCATCAGGGCGCCTCGGCGCCACGATCCGGCCCGGATCAGCAGGTACAGGCCGACCGGCCCGACCAGGGTGATCATCGGGGCCTTCTCGCTGATGAGGTAGGCGCCCACGCAGAGCGCGGCGGCGCGCCAGAGGACGTGCCCGTCGCGGTCGGCCTTCAGGGCGCACAGGAAGAACGTGGCGACGAGGGCGGCCAGGAAGAGCTCGGTCCACGGGTGGTACGCGTAGAAGCGGAGGTAGGACCCGAAGAGGAAGGCGCCCACGACGATGGGGATGACGGGACCGCGCAGCCGGGTGCGGAGCATCGCCACCCCGGCCGCCCCGATGACCGCCATGAGACCGAGGTTGGCGAGGGCCAGGCCCCGGCGGGGTCCGAAGAGGCGGAAGGCGGGGGCGAGGACGGCCGAGTAGCCGTAGGGCTTGGCCGGGGCCCACCCGTCGTCGTTGCGCTGGAAGTACAGGCCGTAGGGCTCGGGCGACCAGCCGAACGACCGGAAGTACTCGAGGTCGTCGCCGTCGTACGCCAGGTCGTGGCCCGAGTAGCCCAGGCTCTCGGCCTGGAGGACGAACGACGCGGCGTCGCCGATGATGCCCTGCTTCCGGAAGTCCTGTTGGAGGACATCGCGGCTGACGCTCAGCGCGACCAGGGCGAACAGGATCCACACGAGGATGGTCGCTCGCCCGACGCCCTCTCCGGCCTCGCTCTCGGCCGGCCGGAAGCGCCCGGCCCACCCCGCCCACCCGGCCTTCGGCGCTGCTGCCGGGGTCCCCTCTGCCGCCTCTTCGCCCATGGCGTCAGGCCTTCGGTTCCGGACGGGCGCGGACGATGAAGAGGTGGCGGAGCCAGTCGCTGGGCTCTTGTCCGAACAACTCGCACCAGTCGAGGACGGCGAGGTCGATCGGCCGGCCGGCGGCCTCGCACCAGCCGCGCACGACGTCGATGGGCGTTCCGTACATCTCCATGAGCGGCTCGCGGACCTCGGGGGCCAGCCCCCAGCGGCGGGCGACCGACCGCACGCGGCGGGCGACGCGGCGGAGGGGGGTCATGCTCCGAGCGAGCTTGGTCACCGTCGTCGCCGCCCTCCGGGCGCTGACGGTCCTCCTCGTCACCTCGATCGTGGGCCGGGCCGGCATGACCTCGACGTCGGAGAAGGCGTCGAAGCCCGCCTGCACGACGTCCAGCTCGAGCGTCCAGCGGCCGGTGTCCGGCGGTGCCTTGACCGAGTAGGACACCTCTGTCGTGTTCTGGGGAAGGATGTCCTGGCCGAGCGGGACCTCCTCGGTCGGCCCCTGGCGGAGGCCGTCGCGGGCCCAGGCATGGCGCAGGACGACGTGGAACCGGCCCGATCGGCTGAAGGCCTTCCACTCCGCATCACCCACGTTGTCCACCCGGAGCCGGACGGTGACCACCGACCGGGCCTCGGCCGACGCGGGGAGGTCGACCGTGATGCGGGCGCGGCGGGCGCTGGCGTCGAGCGGGGTGCTCGGACCCTCCGGCTGCTCGGTGGGGATCTGGAAGGCCAAGATGCCGCCGGGGCGGAGCACCCGCACCAGCTCGGCCACGTAGGAGGCCGCGAACTGCGGCTCCATGTGCTGGAAGACGTGCGCCGAGTAGCCGAAGTCGAAGGTGTCGTCGGCGAAGGCCGACAGGGTGCTCGTCGTGTTGACGTGGAAGGTGCAGCGGTCGGCCGCCCCTGTCTCCTCGGCGTGACGCCGCGCCTGGTCGATCATCGACGGGGCGATGTCCACGCCGTCGCAGCGGGCGAAGACCCGGCTGAGGGTCTGGGTGAGCCGACCGACGCCACACCCGAAGTCGATTGCCCGGCCCGTGGGCGTCGTGGCGGCCAACCAGCCCGGGTGGACCTCCTCGATCTGTTGGAGGACGACGCCCAGCTCCTGCTCTCCGGTGGCGAAGAACTCCGTGACGTCCCAGCCGCCGTTGCGCTTGTCGGGATCGGTCAGGACGGCCCAGAGCGGATCGGCTTCGCCGAAGCGGTTCCAGTTCCGGCCGAGATCCTCGAGTTCCACGCCTTCTCCGACTGCACAGCAGGGCCGGGGGACAGTAGCCCAGGGCCTCGGCGAGCTAGGGCAGGAGCTCGACGTAGCCGTCGGTGCCGTGGACGCGGATGCGTTGGCCGTCGTGGATCAGCTGGGTCGCCCGCTCGACGCCGACGACGGCGGGGAGGCCGTACTCGCGGGCGATGACGGCGCCGTGGGTCATGAGCCCGCCGACCTCGGTCACCAGGCCGGCGATCGACAGGAAGAGGGGAGTCCAGCTGGGGTCGGTGTGGGCGGTGACGAGGATGTCGCCGGTCTCGAGGTCGGCCACGGCGATGTCGGCGATGACGCGGGCCCGCCCCTCGATGGTCCCGGCGGAGACGGCCAGGCCCACCAGCGCACCGTCGGGCACGTCGTCGCGGCGGTAGGTCCCGGCGACGACCTCGCCGTCCGAGGTCAGCACCCGGGGTGGCGTGAGCGCGCCGTAGGACGCGAAGGCCTCCTTGCGCTGCTGGATGAGGGCGTCGTCCGGGGCGTTCCCGGCCACCACGGCGCGCAGCTCGGGCAACGACAGGTAGAAGACGTCCTCCTGCTCACGGAGGAGGCCGGCCTGCACCAGCCGGTCCGCCTCCTCCAGCAGGGCCTGCTTGTAGACGAAGTAGCGGCCGACGATCCCGTACTTCGGGTGCTCCCGGTACCCCGCGAAGGTCCGGACCCGGTCGATCATCGCCTTGGCCTCGTCGGCCTTCTCGTCCCCGTCGGGCAGGGCCCGCAGCCGGGTCAGCACGTCCTCGGCCTTCGCCAGCGCCTCCTGGCGCCCCTGCGCGAAGCGGCGCTCGGCGGCTCCCGGCTCGAAGGTCCTGACGTTGCTCAGGATCAGGGGCACGAGCATGCCGGGCCGTTCGCTCCAGCGCGGTCGCGTGATGTCGATCTCGCCGATGCAGCGCATGCCGTACCGGTCGAGGAACGCCCGGATGGCCTCGAGCGCCTCCGCGCCGCCGTCGAGGTCGGGCAGGTGGTCCAGGAAGGCGTCGTCGTCGACCTCCTCCAAGAAGGCCACCACCTCCGGGTGCGGGCGGATGGCATCGGCGACGTCGAGCAGTGCCAGGCCCATCTCGGAGGTCACGTTGTTCGGCACCGACTGGGTGAGCGTGTCGGCGGCGTTCTTCTCGCCCAGCCACTCCTCGAGGTTGTCGTTGAGCCACCAGGTGGCCTCCATGGCCGCCATGATCACCTGCATGCTCAGCGGGTCGGCCAGGAACCGCCGCCGCTCGTCGAGGTCGTCCTCGATGAAGTCGAGCAAGGCCGCCCCGGACCGCCCCTGGATCCCTCGCCGGGCGTTGGCGGTCGCGACCTGGAGGCGCTCGATGAGCTCGGTGACGATGGCGGGATCGGTCTCGATCGGGGCGGGCGCGGCCATGGGCGGCGGTGCGGCGGGGCCGTCGTCGGGGGGCGGCGGCAGGAAGCCGTCACGGTCGACGATGGTCTGGAGGGCGTCGCCGATCAACGGGTCCGACTTGCCCAGCATCAAGATGCGGTCGCGGGTCGCGGGCGAGGCCAGCTCACCGGTGACGTCGACGAAGAGACGCCCGGCGGCGTCGGGCATGGGCCGGGGCGCCGTGTGCTTCCACACCGAGAGCCCGAGGGGCTTGATGGGGTCGGTCATCATCTGCTGGTGGCCGACCGAGACGTAGACGTGGTTCTCGCCGTCGTCGGACGGCGGGATGGGGAACAGCGTGGTGATCGGCCGGCTCTGGACGATGTGGAAGCCGTCGTCGGCCAGGCACCACTCGATGTCCTGGGGGCGACCGAGGTGCGCCTCGATCTGCCGACCCAGCTCCACCAGCCGTCGGACCTGGGCGTCGGTCAGCGCCGGCTGCTCCTGGCGCGCCGGGTCGATGCCGTGCTGCTCGGTCCCCCCGTCCGGCCGCGCCGTGATGGCGAGCTGCTTGGCGGCGATCGTCCTGGCGACGACCTCGCCGTCCCGCACCTTGTAGACGTCCGGGTTCACGAGCCCCGCGACCAGGGCCTCGCCGAGGCCGAAGCCGGCCTCCACGGAGATCACCTTGCGGTTGGAGGTT
>DATHEV010000156.1:0-4373 GCA_035318405.1 Iamia sp. | reverse complement strand
CCGGATCTGATCGCCAGCTCGGAGGGAGCGGAGGGGCTGGCGGGGGCGGGACGCGCAACCGCCCCGGTCGCACACCCGAGGAGGACGCGACCGGGGCGGAGGATGGTCCCCGCCCCGCCGGGATGGGGAGGCACCGGCGGGGAGGGGCGAACGGCGGCTACACGCTGGCGATGGCGGTGAGCACGTCGGTCTTGGCCGCCCGGGCGGCGGGGCGGGCCGAGGCCAGGACCCCGGCGGCGGCGCCGATCAGCACCACCACGATGAGCGTCCCGATCGGGATGGCGACCGTGTTGAAGTCGTCGCCGGCGGACCGCATGACCATGGCCCCGCCGCCGACGCCGACGGCCAGACCGGCCAGCGTCCCCAGCGACGACACCATCACGGCCTCCCAGCGGACCATCGACCGCACCTGGCGGCGGGTCTGGCCCACGGCCCGGAGCAGGCCCAGCTCGTGCTTCCGCTCGAGCGTGGAGAGGGAGATGGTGTTGGCGATGCCCATCAGGGCGATGCCGATCGACAGGGCGAGCAGCACGTAGACGAGCATCAGCATGGTGTCGACGGCACGGCCCTGGGTCTCGGCGAACTCGTCCCGGGTCTCGAAGGTGGCCCCGGGCCAGGCCTCGCCGGCGGTCTGGGCGGCCTCGTCGAGCTGCTCGGGCGTCACGCCCGGGGCGGCCTTGAGGATCATGACGTTGGGGCCCACCTGCGGGGCGTGGGGCTCCACGGTGGCCTGGTCGACGAAGTAGGGGCCGGCCAACGTGGTGGTCCCGTAGACGAGGCCGACCGTGAGGTCCTCCTCGACGCCGTCGATGTAGGTGACGGGCACCGTGTCGCCCATCGCCAGGCCGTTGTCCTCGGCGTAGTCCTCGGAGACGGCGATCTGGCCGGCACCGAAGGTGGCGGCGTCGCCCTTGCTGACCTCGAGGTCGATGACCTGGTCGATGCTGGCGGCGTTGGCGAAGCCGAGGAAGTCGTCCTCGCCGTCGATGGTGCCCGGCATCCCGCCGACGCCGGCGGCGGCCTCGACCTCGGGCAGCTCACGCAGCCGCTTCTGGAGGCTCGGCGCCAGGCCGACGAAGCCGTCGACGTCCGGGCCCTGGACCACCAGGTCACCGGCGATCTGGTCATCGATGATCTGGTCGAAGGAGGTGCGGAACGAGGCCGCCACCACGGTGAAGAGGGCGACCACGGCGACACCGATCACCAGGGCGGTGGCGGTGCTGCCGGTGCGACGGGGGTTGCGGATCGCGTTGCGGCGGGCCATGAGGCCGGACACACCCTTGATCCGGGACACCGGCGCCCCGATCACCCGCACCAGCGGGCTGGCGACGCTCGGAGCCAGGACGATGGCGGCCAGGAGGAGGAGGGCGGCGCCTCCGCCGGCCATCGTGGCCCCGCCGCTGCCGAAGGCGGCGTTGAGGCCGAGGCCCAGCCCGGCGGCCAGGGTGACGAGGCCGACGACGGGCCGGATGCGGCCGACCTGGCCGCCGTCGACGGCGACCTCGCGGAGGGCGGCGACGGGCGGGATCTTCGAGGCGCGGCGGGCGGGCAGCAGGGCGGCCACGACGGTGACGCCGATGCCGACGCCGAGGGCCACGGCCACGGTGCTGGCGCTGATGATCAGCGACGACGAGCTCAGCCCGGTGAAGCCGGACAGGAGGGCGCCGAGCCCCGCGGCCAGGCCGATGCCGCCGGCGAGGCCGATGAGCCCGCCGGCCAGGCCGACGATCCCGGCCTCCAGCAGCGTCGAGGTGATGACCTGCCGCCGCGAGGCTCCGATGGCCCGCATCAGGGCGGCATCCCGGGTCCGCTGGGCGACGATGATGGCGAAGGTGTTGTAGATGCTGAACGTCCCGACCAGCAGGGCGATCAGGGCGAAGGCCAGCAGCGCCGGCCGCATGGCGCTGATGAAGTCGCGGCCGATCTCCTGGGACTCCTCGGTCAGCTCCTCGCCGGTGATCGCCTCGACCCCGTCGGGCAGGGCGTCAGCGATGGCGGCCGTCACGGCGTCCGGGCTGACGCCCTCGTCGGCCGAGACCAGGAAGCTGTCGACCTTGCCGGGCGTGCCGCCGAGGTGGGCGACGGCGCCCTCCTCGGTGAACATCGCCTGGGTCAGCGGTCCGGCGGAGTCGGCCGTGCCGTACTTGGCGATGCCGACGATCGTCACGTCGAGGGGTTCGGGCGTGAACACCTGGGTCTGGTCTCCGACCTCGAGCTCGCCCTGGCGGGCCGAGGCCTTGTCGATCACGACCTCCTCGGGCCCGTCGGGCGCTCGCCCGTCGGTGAGACGCCACGGGTTGAGCTCGTCGACGGTGATCCACTCCGAGCCGAACTGGGGTGGGCCGCCGCCGCCGATGATCTCGCCGTCGGCCCCGACGATCTGGGCGGTGCCGGTACGGACGGGCTGGACGGCGGCGACGCCGTCGACCCCCTCGATGGTGCCGGCCAGCGACTCGTCGATCTCGCCGCGGGCGGCGTCGCCGAACCCGAGGTCGATCTCGGTGTCGGAGCGGACGGCGGAGGCCGTGCCGGCGGTGCCCGTGGCGAACATGTCGTCGAACGAGCGCTGGAAGGTGGCGACCATGACCAGGACGCCGGACAGGAACGCCACGCCCAGGGCGACGGCGATGATGGTGGAGGTGAAGCGGCGGGCATGGGCTCGCAGCGTGCGGAGTGAGATGCGCAACATGGTGGTTTCCTCGGGTTCTCGTGGGTTCAGGGGTGAGCCGGGGCTCAGTCCCCGAAGCGCTTCATGCGGTCGAGCACGGAGGCGGCGGTCGGGTCGGCCATCTCGTCGACGAGGCGGCCGTCGGCGAGGAACAGGACGCGGTCGGCGTAGGCCGCCGCGGTGGGGTCGTGGGTGACCATGACGACGGTCTGGCCCATGGTGTCGACGGCCCGGCGCAGGAAGCCGAGCACCTCGGCGCCCGAGCGGGAGTCGAGGTTGCCGGTGGGCTCGTCGGCAAAGGTGACCTCGGGCCGGCTGATCAGGGCCCGGGCCACGGCGACCCGCTGCTGCTGGCCGCCCGACAGCTCGGAGGGCTTGTGGCTGAGCCGGTCGGCCAGGCCGACGGTCTGGACGACCTCGGTCATCCACGCCGGGTCGACCTTGCGCCCGGCGAGGGTGGCGGGGAGCGTCATGTTCTCCTCGGCCGTGAGCGTCGGCACCAGGTTGAACGACTGGAACACGAAGCCGATCCGGTCCCGGCGCATCTTGGTGAGCTGGCGATCGTTGAGACCGGCCAGGTCGACGCCGGAGATCTCGATCGAGCCGGACGTGACGGTGTCGAGGCCGGCGAGGCAGTGCATCAGGGTCGACTTGCCGGACCCCGACGGGCCCATGACGGCGACGTAGGTGCCGCGGGCGACGCCCACGGTGACGTCGTCGAGGGCGGTGACGGCGGCGGGGCCGGAGCCGTAGACCTTGCTGACGGCGAAGGCCCGGACGGCGGCGGCACCAGCCGTGTGGGCCGGCTGGGCGGTGTGCTGGGGGGGAGCGATGGTGGGCACGGGTGTCCTCCTGGACAGGTCTCGGGGTGTGGAGCCATCGTCCGTGAACGGGACCTCGGGTTCGATGGGCCGGGCCACCGGACCGGCGGTGGGGCTCCCCGCCCGCGGGGGTGGGGCTGGCCCCACCCTCCAGCGGTCCCGACGGCCCTCGCCCGTGACCCCGCGCGCGGGGGATCGGGGAGCCGATCCGCTCAAGGTCGGCGGGTCGCGGCCGACGGGGCGGACACGTAGAACGGCGGGAGGACCAGCCATGCCCCAGTCCAGATCCAGCACGCGGCGGCTCGCCGCCCTGGTCGTCGCGTTGGCGACCACGGCGACGCTGTTCGTGGCGGGCGTCGATGTGGCCCAGGCGGCGGTCCCGGTCGATGCCCCCACGATCATCGGCCCCGACGGCACCAACGAGGGGTCGAACCCGATCCTGTTGTGGGAGCCGCTGGCCGGGGTGAACAAGTACCGCGTGCAGGTCTCGGCGTCGTCGACGTTCTCCAGCACCCTCTGGACGGCCGACGCGGCCAACGTCTCGTCCACGCCCCCGAACGACCTGCCCCTCGGCACCCTGTACTGGCGGGTGGCGGGCATGGACGGGAGCAGCGTCGGGCCCTTCGCCACGGCGTCGTTCACCCGCACGCGCGTCGCCGGCCCCCAGCCCCTCTCGCCGGCCAACGGCACCACGCTCGAGTACCCCTCGGAGCCGGTGATCCTGCGCTGGGGCGCCGTGCCCGGCGTCAAGAACTACAAGGTCGAGTACGACGATGCCGCCGACTTCATCGGCGCCAAGTCGGCCGTCACCGACTCCACCAACTGGGCGCTCCTCGAGACCCAGCCCCTCGGCCAGACCTTCTACTGGCGGGTCCAGGGCCAGG
>DATHEV010000155.1:0-2339 GCA_035318405.1 Iamia sp. | reverse complement strand
GGAGGTAGGGCTTGGCCAGCAGCTCCTCGGGGGCCCGCACCTCGTGGACGATGTCGTCGAGCCGGGCGCCCTCGTTCATCAGCGCCAGGGTGCGGTCGTGGAGGACCTCGAGCACCGTGGCCGTGTCCTCCAGCACGGCCCGGACCCGCTCCTCGCCCCGCACCGGGAGGCCGTGGCCGGGGAGGAGCAGCTCGGGGGCGAGGGCCGCCATCACCCGCAGGGCGACGGCCCACTCCCGGGCGTAGCGCTGCACCTTCTGCGGGTTCCCGGCGTTGGGCGCGCACCAGATGATCAGGTCGCCGGTGCAGACCGTCCGCCGCTCCGGCACCCAGACCCAGGTGGCGTCGTCCGTCTCGCCCCGGGCGTGGTGGAGCTCGAGGCCCAGCCCGCCGACCTCCAGGTCGAGCCGGTCGCGGTAGGTCACGTCGGGCCGGCGGTACTCGGTCGGCCAGGTCAGGCCGGGCGCCTGGAACTGGCGCTGGTTGATCACCGCGTTGTAGCCGGCGCAGGCGCAGTAGCGGTCGAAGCGGGCCTCGATGTCCTCGTGGGCGACGACCTGCACCGCCGGCCACCCCTGGGCCGAGGCCTCCTCCTCGAACGGGCCGGTGCCGAAGACGTGGTCGATGTGGCCGTGGGTGTAGACGGCGGTGTGGAGGGGCGACGGGTCCCAGCCCCGGACCAGGCCGTGGATCATCGGGGCCACGAACGGGCTGCCGGTGTCGACGAGGACCAGGCCGTCGTCGGTGCGCAGGGCCGAGACGTTGGCGAACGACTGGATGAAGGCGGTGCCGTCGCCCACCTCCTGGAGCTCGTTGGGTGGCGAGAACGGGTGGTGGTCCTCGATGCTGACGTCCCCGGCGAGGATGCGGTCGGACAGGTCGAGCAGGTCGGTCACGGGCACCTCGGCGTCGAGCGGCGGTCGGATCGGGAGACTAGGGGTGTCGGCGAGGAGACCGGGGGGCGTCGGCGTCGTGGCCGTCGACCGCGGGGGACCCCCTAGTCTTCGCCGGATGGAGGTGGACGGGTGACCGATGGCGGCGGGAACGAGCCCGCGCCCCCCGACGACGTGCCGGCCGACGACGCGCCCGCCGTCGACGCGCCTCCCGTCGACGGCCGCACGGCTCGGGCCCAGCGCACCCGCGACGCCATCGTCGGTGCCTGCGTGGCCCTGGTCGACGCCGGCGACTACCGGCCGACGGCCCCCCGCATCGCCGAGGAGGCCGGGGTCTCCGTCCGCTCGGTCTTCCAGCACTTCGACGACCTGGAGACGCTGTTCGGCATGGTCGCCGAGCGGGCGCTGGGCAACCTGGCCGGCCTCATCAAGGCCATCGACCCCGACCTGCCCTTCGACGAGCGGGTGCAGACCTTCGTGGTCCAGCGGGCGCTGCTGCTCGAGGCCGTGACCCCGATCCGCCGGGCGGCGACCGTCCACGCCCCCTTCTCGCCCGGGATCCAGGCCCGGGTCGTCTCGGGCCACGAGTTCTTCCGGGCCGAGGTGGCCGCCGTCTTCGGGCACGAGCTCGACGCCGACCCCCGCGACCGCGACCTGGTGATCGCCATGCTCGACGTGGCGGCCAGCTGGACCTCGTGGGAGCAGCTCCGGACCCTCGACGGACACGACGTCGACGGCGCCCGGGAGGTCCTGGCCGCCCTGCTCCACGCCATCCTGGGCCCCCGATGAGCGAGCGCAGCGAGCGAATCAGACGGAACGGGCCCTCTGACGGCGCAGCTTGCGGAGTCGTCAGCGGTCATCGGTGCACCGAGATCACGACCCGACCAGACGCCACCACCGATCGGCCAGCGCACCGATGAGCACTCCTGCCCTGCACGGGGTGCGGGCGGCGGCGGCCTGGGGCATCGAGGCGGTGGTGACGGCGCCGGCCGGGCTCCGGACCCTGGTGCCCGGCGCCCCCGTCCCCGCCGCCCTGCGGGAGGACGTCCTGGTGGCCACCGCTCACGCTCAGGGCGCCGCCGGCGTGGCGTGGATCCACGGCGAGTGGCGGGCGTTCGCCGGCAGCACGCCCGACGGCGACGTGCGGCTGGCGCTGGCCGCCCACGCCGAGCGCTGCGCCCGCGCCGGCCACCCGGTGCCGCCCGACGCCCTGGACGACATCCTCCCGCCCGCCGCCGTGCGGGGTGTCCGGGCCGTGGTGGCCCGGGGCCGGCTCGAGTCCGAGGTCGAGGCCCGCACCCGCCGGGTCCTGGCCGCCGTGCGCCGGGGCCGGCCGTCGTGGGACCTCGTCGTCGACCTGCCGCTGGCGGTCGTCGGCCTGGCCGCGGCCACGCCTGCGCTCGCCGCCGGGATCGCCCTCGGCGCCCTGGCCCGGCTGACCCCGCCG
>DATHEV010000154.1:0-2048 GCA_035318405.1 Iamia sp. | reverse complement strand
CCCCTCCGCCACGACCCCGCCCCACCCCCAACCTCCGAACCCCACCAACAGATCCGACAGCCACACCCTTGCAGGTGCCCCTTCGGGGCACCTGCGGACGCCAGGGACGTGGTCGTGTGAGGTTCACGGTCACCCCGCTCGGCAGCAGCCGGCGAGACCTGGCGTCCGTCGTCGGCGCCATCGTCGATTACCTCCAGCCCCGCTCGAACGGGATCGCCGACCCGACGAGGGCCGAGGATCGGGAGGGGATGACCCGCTACTACGCCGACGACGGCGAGGAACCGGGACGCTGGCTCGGCGCTGGCGCCGCCGCGCACGACCTTGTGGGCGAGGTCGCCTCCGACGACCTCGGTGCTGTCCTGTCCGGCCGTGATCCCCGGACCGGCGAGCGACTCATCACCGCCCAGGGATCGGCCGGACGTCGCAACGACCTCGGCGTCGGCCAGACCACGAAGCTCGGAGCCGACGGGACTCGGCTCTACGACGAAGCCGACGCCGCCGCAGCACTGGGCCTGAGTCGGACCGAGGTGGCTCGGTTGCTCGACGTCGGAACTGCGCTCGCCGTCGGGTACCTCGCCGTCACCCCGGCGGGTGATCGTGCAAACGATCGTGCTCGCGATCGCGTGCGCACGATGTCCCAGGTCAGCGGCTCGTACCTCCTCCCGATCGTGGACGAAGCCGGGGAGCGGTTGGTCACCGACCACGAGCTGGATCGTTGCGCCTCGGCCCGCGAGCACGAGGTCGCGCCCGACGTCGTGCGGGCTCTCGGTGCCGACGACGACCTCATCCCGCTCGCCGACGCCGCCCGCATCTCCGGCGTCACCGTCCGGTACTTGCGCCGCCTCGCTGCCACCTACGAGCGGGACTGTGACCGGATCGACCGTCGCCTCGCTGCGGGCGAGCGGCCACGCGGCGCCCACCTGGTCGCCGAGCGAGGCACCCGGGACCAGTGGCTCGTCCGCCGCCAGGATCTCGTGGCCTTCCTCGAGCGGCGCACCCCACCGGCAGTGCGGGTCGGCTTCGACCTCACCCTGACGACGGAGAAGTCCCTCGGCGTGCTCGCCCTCCTCAGCGACCCCGCCACCGGCCGGCAGGTCCTCGACGCCATCCAGCAGGGCAACGACACCGCCCTCGACTGGCTGGAGCAGCGCGCCGCCCAGGCCCGGGTGAACGGCCAGCCCGTGGCGGTGGACGGCTGGACCGTGGCCTCGTTCCGGCACCTCACCTCACGGGCCCTCGACCCGTTCCCGCACCACCACAACGTGGTGGCCAACACCGTCGACCTCCCCGACGGCGGCAGCCGAGCGCTCGACGCTCGACCCCTCTACAGCCACGCCCGAGCGGCCTCAGCGCTCGCCACCGCCGAGATGCGACACCGGCTCTCGACCCAGCTCGGCGTCCGCTGGCGCCGAGGAGCCAAGGGTGGCTGGGAGGTCGACGGCATCAGCGACGAGGTCATCCGAGAGTTCTCGCAGCGTCGAGCCGAGATCGATGACGCCCTCGCCGACCTCGAGGCCGAGCTGGGCAGGGGAGCGGACCCCGCCGAAGTCGAGCGCGCCGTCCTCCAGACCCGCCCCAAGAAGACCCACGTCCCTACGTCGACCCTCGTGACCGACTGGCGCACCCGCGCAGCAGCCCTCGGCCTCGACACGGACGCACTCGCCGCGATCTGCGGCGCGCCGCCGGCGGTGGTCGAGCCTCCGGCCGAAGCGATCTGGACCGCACTGGTGGGACCCGACGGGATCTGCGCCACGGGCTCGGTCTTCACCCGGGGCGACCTCCTGGCCGTCCTCGTCGACCTCGACATCGGAGACGACGACCGTCCCCGCCCCCTCGTCGTGGATGCCGCTCGCCTCGAGGAGCTGGCCGACGCCTTCCTCGGAACCCCGCACGTCGTGCGCCTCCAAGATGGACCCGAGGAGCGCTACACCACCGCCGAGATGCTGCGCCTCCAGAAGCGGATCGTCGCCGGATACGAGCGCCCGAGGACACGTCGCGACCACAGGGTGCCGAGCGAGACCGTCGACGCCGTGCTCGCCGGACCGCAC
>DATHEV010000153.1:0-5360 GCA_035318405.1 Iamia sp. | reverse complement strand
ACCGTGGCCCACGTCTGCGACCGCTTCTCCTCCACCACGCCGACGACCTGCTCCCACGCCGCCGCCAGGGCGAAGTCGTCGGGCCGCTCGGCGGGCTCGTCCGTCGGCTCGGCGGCGACGATGCGGTCGACGCGGAACGTGCGCTGCCCCCGGTCGGTGCCGGCGATGAGGTACCAGACGTCGTCCTTGTCGACGAGCCCCCACGGGTCGACCAGCCGCTCGGTGCGCTCCCGGGCGCCGCTGGTGTAGTCGAGGCGGACCTTCCGCCGCCGGACGACGGCGGCCTGGAGCACGTCGACCATCTCGGGGCGGACGCGGTCGCGCTCGCCCCACCGGGTGGGGTCGACCATGGTCGCTCCGGCGGCCGCCTCGGCGTCGGCCCGCAGCGTCTGGGGCAGGGCGCGCACCAGCTTGCGCAGGGCGGCCTTGGCCTCGCCCGAGACGGCGGCCGCCGGCCCCACGAGCAGGAACAGCGCCTGGGCCTCGGTGGCCGACAGCCCGCTGAGGTCGGTGCGGGCCCCGCCGATCAGCTGCCAGCCGCCCCCGCGCCCCGGCTGCGGGTAGACGGGGATGCCCGCCGACGAGAGGGCCTCGAGGTCGCGGCGAGCGGTGGCCACAGAGACCTCGAGCTCGTCGGCCAGCTCGGCCGCGGTGACCCGACCCCGCGCCTGCATGAGGAGGAGGGCAGCCACGAGGCGATCGGCGCGCACGGATCCAGGGTGCCACGGAAAGTGCTCACTTGATGAGCACTTTCGGCGCGGATGATGGCGACACACCCACCCCGGAAGGACCCGCCATGCTCCGTGGCCTCACCACCGTCACCTTCTTCGCCGACGACCTCACCGCCGCCCGCGACTGGTACACCGACCTCCTCGGCCTCGAGCCCTACTTCGAGCGCGAGGTCGACGGGCGGCCCGCCTACATCGAGTTCCGCCTCGGCGATCACCAGGCCGAGCTGGGCTTCATCGACAGTCGGTTCGCCCCGCCGGGCCGGGCCGCGGCACCCGGCAACACCATGACGTACTGGGCCGTCGACGATCTCGACGCCGCCTTGGCCCGGCTCCAGGATCTCGGGGCGACGCCGCTCGACGCCCCGCGCGAGCACGGCCCCGGCTTCGTCACGGCGTCGGTCGTCGACCCCTTCGGCAACGTCCTGGGCGTGATGTTCAACCAGCACTACCTCGACGTGGCGGCCTCGGCGCCGGGGAGCTGATGCCGTCCGGCGCGACGCCCGGGGAGTGCCCACCCCCACCTCGGACCGTCCCGACCAGGGGCGACCGGTAACCTCCCCGGCGTCATGTCCGACGAGCTGCTCACCGTCCTCAAGTTCGTCTTGCTGGCATTGCTGTACCTGTTCTTCTTCCGGGTGCTGCGGGCCGTGTGGATCGAGCTCAACCCCCCTCGCGCGGTCGAGCGCGCTCCGGCCGGCGGTGGGGGCTACGCACCACCCGTCGCGGCGGCGTCGCCGCCCAACCTCTCCAAGCGTCAGGCCAAGCGGGTCCCGACCCAGCTGACGGTGCTCGAGCCGGCCGAGCAGCGGGGCCGGGTCTTCCCCCTCGCCGCCGAGATGACGATGGGCCGCGCCGGCGGGTGCCAGGTGGCCATCCCCGAGGACACCTTCGCCTCGCAGATCCACGCCCGCATCTTCAGCCGCGACGGCCAGACGTGGGTCGAGGACCTGGGCTCGACCAACGGCACCTTCGTCAATCGCTCGCGCGTCACCGCCGCGGTGGCCGTGCAGCGGGGCGACCAGGTCCAGATCGGCAACACCGTGCTGGAGCTCGGATGAGAGGCCGAGCGGCTCGCCACCACCAGGGCGACCGACGCCCTCGCGATCCCGAGGCCTCTCATGATGTGACGGGCGGTCTGGGCGGCGACGGAGTCGACGTCCAGATCGTTGCTCAGAACCGCCCGCACCACGCGACCCCGCCAATTCCCCGGCGCGACATCCGCGCCGCGGTTCTGAGCCCACGGCCTCCCGCCCCGCAGCCCCAGGAGCTTCGATGACCACGTTCCGCGTCGGATCGGCCAGCGACGTCGGCCAGGTCCGGTCGAACAACCAGGACTCGAAGCTGGTCGCCGACCACGTCCGCGTCTACGCCGTGGCCGATGGCATGGGGGGCCACCAGGGTGGCGAGGTGGCATCGGCCATCGCCGTCGAGACCCTCGAGGCCACCATCACCGACCCGACCACGGCCTCGGTCGTGGAGGCGGTGAAGGAGGCCAACCGGCGCATCTTCTCCCGCGCCGCCGACACCGACGAGCTCCGCGGCATGGGCACCACGCTGGTGGCCATCGCGCTCGTCGACCAGGGCACCGACGGCGAGGAGGTGACGTGGGTGAACGTGGGCGACTCCCGCGCCTACCTGCTCCGCGACGGCGAGCTGCACCAGCTCAGCCGGGACCACAGCCTGGTCGAGGACCTGCGCCGGGGCGGCCAGCTGAGCGACGAGGAGGCCGCGGTCCACCCGCAGCGCAACATCCTCACCCGGGCCCTCGGGATCGACGTCGAGGTCGAGGTGGACAGCGGTGCGGTGCTGCCCTTCCAGGGCGACCGCTTCCTGCTGTGCAGCGACGGCCTGTTCAACGAGGTCGACCGGACCACCCTCGTCGCGACCCTCTCCGTGGGCGACGACCCCGACGCCGTGGCCGCCGAGCTGGTCCGTCTGGCCAACGCCAGCGGCGGGCGCGACAACATCACCGTCGTCGTGGCCGACGTGATCGACGACGGCGGCCGCTCGGAGCGGGCCGCCGCGGTCGCCGGGGCGGCGGCCGCCGGCGCCGTCTCGGCCGACGGGTCCGACGACACCGTCGGGCCGCCTACGGCCGAGATGCCGGCCGTCGACGCCGATGCTCCGACCGTCGACCTCGACGCCGCGGAGGTCCCGGCGGCCGCCTCGGTGGCGCCGCCCCCCGGCGCCCCGCCCACCGACCCGGGCCTCGGCCCGCCCCCGCCGCCGCCTCCCGCCGAGGCCACCGCCGCCCCTGTCGCACCCGACGCACCGCCGGCCGAGGGGAACTTCCCGGTCGACGCCGACCCCGGGTTCCCCGGTGGCGAGCACGACGAGGACGGCGACGACGACCGCCCCGCCGACGACCTCCCCTTCGGCCGGGACACGAACGACCTCTACCAGGACCTCGACACCGCGGGGGGACGGCACAAGGCGGTCACCGCCCTGGTCGCGCTGGTGGTGCTGGCCCTGATCGCCGGCGCCGGCTACTTCGGGCTGTCCTGGTACGCCAACCGCACCTACTTCCTCGGCACCCAGGGCGAGCAGGTCGTGATCTTCCGCGGCCAGCCCGGCGGCTTCCTCGTCTTCGACCCCAGCGTCGAGGAGCGCTTCGACGGCCTGACCGTCGACGAGCTCACCCCCGACGTCGCCGCCGACGTCGCCGCCCAGCGCGAGTTCAGCTCGCTGGCCAACGCCCGCTCGACGGTCAACACCGGCATCGCGCCGGACGACCCGCCGACGACGACCACGACGACAACCGAGGACCGGCCGACCACGTCGTCGACGACCACCACCACCGAGGCCGGCGGGCCGACCACCGACGCCGGCGAGGCCGAGAACGTCCCGCCGACCACGGCCGGGCCATGACCGGCGACGGGGGCCCGGACACGTGATCGAACGGCTGCGGCGCAACGCCGAGCTGACCCTGCTCCTCATGGGCATGGCCGTCTTCGGCGGCGCCTACGCCCTCGCCAGCCTGGGCCGCTCGGCGTCGGTGCCGGCCAACATCGGCCCCTTCCTCGCCTTCGTGGTCGGCCTGTTCGTGCTGGCCCACCTGGCCGTGCGTCGCCTCGCCCCCGGCGCCGACGGCACCCTCCTGCCGCTCGGCGGGCTGCTCAACGGCATCGGCTACGTGTTCATCGCCCGCATCGAGCCCGACCTGGCGTCGAAGCAGGCGCTGTGGACGGCGGTCGGGATCATGGCCTTCATCGCCACCCTCTACTTCGTCAAGCGCCCGCGCGACCTCGAGCGCTACCGCTACAGCGCCCTGCTCATCGGCATCGGGCTGATCATGCTCCCACTCGTCCCCGTGCTCGGGAACGAGGTCAACGGGGCCAGGATCTGGATCCAGGCCGGGCCCCTGAACTTCCAGCCCGGCGAGGTGGCCAAGATGGCCCTCGTCGTCTTCTTCGCCGCCTACCTGGTCGAGAAGCGCGAGCTGCTGGCCCTGCCGTCGTGGCCCAAGAGCCGGCCGATCCTCCCGGACCCCAAGCACCTCGGCCCGGTGATGGTGGCCTGGGGCGTGGCCATGGTGGTGATCATGGCCGAGAAGGACCTCGGCACCGCCCTGCTCTTCTTCACCCTGTTCATGGTGATGCTGTGGGTCTCGACCGGGAAGGCCCGCTTCCTCGTCGTCGGGTTCAGCCTCTTCGCCCTGGGCGCGCTGTTCGCCTTCTCGCGGTTCGCCCACGTCCAGCAGCGCATCGACTCGTGGCTCAACCCGTGGGCCGACCCCAACGGGCCGGGCGGGTTCCAGATCCTCCGAGGCTGGTTCGCCATGGCCGACGGGGGCATCGGCGGCCGCGGCCTGGGCCTGGGCCTCAACAACATCCCCGAGGCCGAGAACGACTTCATCTTCGCCGTCATCGGCGAAGAGCTGGGCCTGCTCGGCACCACCGCCGTCCTCGTCGCCTTCCTCCTCATCGTGGGCAGCGGCCTGCGCATCGCCCTCAGCCAGACGGGGTCGTTCGAGAAGCTGCTGGCCACCGGTCTCACCACCCTGTTCGGCGTCCAGGCCTTCATCATCCTGGGCGGCGTCACCCGGCTCCTCCCCCTCACCGGCGTGGTCCTCCCGTTCGTGTCCTACGGCGGGTCGGCCCTCCTCGTGAACTACATCCAGCTGGCGCTCCTGATCCGGCTGTCCGACGACGCCCACACCCGCGTCCAGCGCCGGGCCCGGCGCGCCCCCATCCCGGCGGCGGCCACCTCGTGAACATGGACCGCCAGATCAAGCGGCTGGGCATCGCCCTCTGCCTCTGCTTCCTCGCCCTGTTCGCCCAGGTCAACTACGTCCAGTTCTGGCAGGCCGACCGGATCAACGACGAGCCCATCAACCAGCGCCAGGAGCAGCGGTCGTTCAACAGCCCCCGGGGCGACATCCTCTCGGCCGACGGCGTGGTGCTGGCCACCTCCGAGGCGAACCGGGGGGGCTTCGCCTTCCGCCGGCTGTACCCCGAGGGCGCCCTGTTCGGCGGTGTCACCGGCTACTACAGCTTCAACCTGGGCAGCACCGGGGTCGAGTCCACCTACGAGGAGGACCTCTCCGGGTCCAACCCCGAGATCTCGCTGAGCCGGCTCTCCGACGTCTTCAGCCAGCGTGAGAACTTCGGGAACGTCGAGCTGACGCTC
>DATHEV010000152.1:0-5710 GCA_035318405.1 Iamia sp. | reverse complement strand
CGACGTAGGCGACCGACGCATCGGCGCGGTACTCGGCCAGCACGGCGTCGAGCTCGCCCTGCGTCGCGTCGTCACCCAGATCGACCAGCACGCCACCGGTGGACAGCCGGCGCTCGACGCGTCCGGACGCGTCGGCATCGGTGGTCTTGTCCTCGGCGTCGGCCGAGGCGGCGGCGATCGACGTGCTCTCGGGGGCGCTGGCGCGGTAGCCGACGATCACACCGGTGGCCCGGGCCGGGGCGTCCGCTCCGACCTGGGTCGGAGCGGTTGGAGCCGCCGGTGCCGGGGCGCCGAGGCCGACGATGGTGCCGGCCATGACGAGCGCGGCCAGCAGGGCTGGCGCGGGACGGATGGACATGAAGGGGACCTCCTGGGTCGCCCCCCCTTCAGATGTGACTTTCGCCACCGCCAGACGGGGACCCTACGACGGCGTGGCGCGCTCGCCTAGGGAGGTTCCGGACATTGTCGGGAACCGTCCATGTGGACCACGAGGTGCCTGGCACCTCGTGGTCCGTCAGGCCCCGGCCCGGTCGCGGGCGACCTCGTCGTAGGACTCGTAGTCCGAGGCGGTGTCCTCGGCCATCTCGAAGCGCATCAGCCCGGCCTCGCCCCACTTCTTGCGCAGGTGCCCGTCGTTGGCGTCGAGCAGCCCGAGCTTGCGGACGTTGGGGACGAGCTTGGCGTAGAAGGAGTGCTCGAAGCCGGAGTACACCGACCCGCCCATCGACGCCGCCGCCTCCTTGAGCACCGGGACGACGGCCTTCACGTCGACGCCCATCCGGTTCCAGATCTCCGGCGTGGTCGACCGGGAGCGGTTGCGGATGGTGGCCTCGAGCAGGAAGTCCTGACGGTCCTTGAGCTCGGCCTCGGACATGTCGGCGTAGTACTCGCTGAGGCTGAGCACGCCGAAGGCGACGTGGCGGGCCTCGTCGCTCATGACGTAGCGCAGCAGCTTCTTCAGCAGAGGCTCGCGGGCGGCCCGCAGCATCCCGCCGAAGGCGGCGAGGGCCAGGCTCTCGATCACGATCTGCATGCCGAGGTAGGCGATGTCCCAGCGGCTGTCCTCGATGAGGGCGGTGATCTGCTCCTCGAGGAACGGGCTCATCGGGTAGGCCTCGCCCAGCTTGGTGTGGAGGTACTTGGCGAAGACCTCGGTGTGGCGGGCCTCGTCCATCGTCTGGGTGGCGGCGTAGTACTTGGCGTCGATCCAGGGGACGGTCTCGACGATCTTGGCAGCGACCATCATCGCCCCCTGCTCGCCGTGCATGAACTGGCTGAGCTGAGCCTTGAGGACCTCGATGCCCAGCTGCGTCAGCTCGGTCTCACCCCAGCTGGCGATGGGCGAGCCGGGGATGGCGACGGCCCGCTTGGCGATCTCGACGATGGGGTTGGGGTCGGCGGCGGTGCCGACGAGCCGCTCGGGGTCGACGTCGGTGTCCCAGTCGAGGTCGGTGATGCTGTTCCACTGCGACCCCATGGCCTTGTTGTAGAGGGTCACCAGCTGGCCCCGGCTGCGGTCGTAGTCCCACAGGAAGATCCGGTCGGCGTGGTCGTGGATGACCTTGAGCGTGTCGTCGACGGTCGCCCGGTCCGGGACCTCGGGCGGTGCGGTCGTGCTCATGGCCCCACGCTACCTCTCACCTGACCCACCGGTCAGGGGGGTGGGCCAGACTGCCGCCGTGGGACGCGTGGTGGTGGTCGGGAGCATCAACGACGACCTGCTGGTGACGGCCGATCGCCTCCCCGCGCCGGGCGAGACGGTCGCCGGGACCTCGATCGCCCACTCGTCCGGGGGCAAGGGGGCGAACCAGGCCGTCGCCGCGGCGCGCGCCGGGGCGTCGACCCTGATGGTCGGATGCGTGGGACGCGACGAGGCCGGTGACCGGCTGGTGGCCGGGCTGGCGGAGGCCGGCGTCGACACCGGTGGCATCGACGTGGTCGACGAGCCCAGCGGTGTCGCCGTGGTGACCGTGGCCGGAGGCGAGAACACCATCGTCGTCGTTCCCGGAGCCAACAAGCTTCTGAACATTCAGAAGATCGTGAACGTTCTGACTATCTCGAACGATGTGATCGTTGCGCAGCTCGAGACGCCGGTGGCGGCGACGATCGAGGCCTTCCGCCGGGCTCGCGCCGCCGGCGCCGTCACCGTCCTCAACCCGGCCCCGGCCGCGCCCGTGCCGGCCCACCTGCTCGGCCTCACCGACCACCTGGTGGTGAACGAGCACGAGGTCGAGCTCGTGCTGGGTGTGAAGGCGGCCGACCTCGTCGCCGACCGCGACGACGCCCGGGCGCGGCTGCGACAGGCCACGTCGGCGACGGTCCACCTGACCCTCGGAGCCGATGGCGTACTGGTGGTGGCGCCCGACGAGGTCGTCGTCGTGCCCGGACGGGTGGTCGACGTGGTCGACTCGACCGGAGCCGGCGATTGCTACGTCGGCACGTTCGCCGCCGCGCTCGCCGGGGGCCTCCCGCTGGCCGGTGGCGTCCGCCGGGCCAACGCCGCCGCCGCCCTCAGCGTCACCCACTCGGGAGCCGCGCCCTCGATGCCGACCGCCGCCGATGTCGACGCCCTTCTCGGTGACGACCCCTAGCCTGGGGAGGTGCACGACGTCGGAGAGCCCCGCAAGCGGCCCCTCTACGGCGACGACCCCACCCGAGGCGATCTGGGCGACTGAGCGAGCGGATCCCCCGCCGCACCCGCTCTCTCGACAAGGAACCTCACATGAACGACGTGCTCCCGCTGGCCGCGGGCGCCTGGGGCGTGCTCATGGGCCTCGCCCCCCTGCTCCAGATCCGCACCATCCTCCGACGCCGCTCGTCGGCCGACGTCTCGATCGCCTCCATGGGCGTGCTGCTCGTCGGCTTCGTGCTGTGGCTGGCCTACGGCCTGTCGATCGGCGATGGCGCCCTGATCGCCACCAACGTCACCGCCCTCACCGTCACGGCCACGGCCATCGCCGTCACCTTGGCCTTCCGGCGGCCTCGACCGCCGGCCACCACCGTGCCAGCGCCTGCTCCAGGCTGAGGTCGGTGGCCGGGGTCAGGCCGTCGGTGACGAGGACCTCGGTGAGGGTGGCGACGTCGGGCTGGGAGGCCCGGATGGTCGTGGCGACGTGACCGTCGGCCAGCTCCTCCGCCACCGATCGCCCGTTCTGGCTCACGATCCACCGGACCACCGACAGCAGGGCGACGGCCCCGGCCCACCGGGACAGCGGCCCGAGGTCGACCTCTTCGCGGCTCGGCACCCGGCGACCGAAGAGCTCGTTGAGCTCGCCCATCCGCTCGACGCCCTCCCACACCGGGTCCGCGGCCGCGTACCGGAGATGGTCGACGTGGGCGAAGCGGGCCACCGCCGTGCACATGATGCAGGGCTCGAGGGTGGAGAGCAGCGTCGTGCCCGACAGGCCGCGAGGCACCCGACCGAGGGCGTTGACCTCGGCGTGGGCCACGCTGGCCCCGACCAGCTGCCCGGGGACGGCGGCGACGCCACCGGCGCGGTTGCGCCCGTCGGCCACCACTTCGCCGTCCGGGCCGACGATGACGACGCCGACGGCGATCGACCCCTCCACGAACGCCTCCCACGCCAGCCCGAACGCCCGCCGCCACGCCTCGTCCACCCCGCCCCACGCGTCCGCCCACTCCACGCCCGGAGCCTGCCACGCCCGTTCTCGGCCCGCTTTCACACCGCTGCGGTCCGAAGGCGGGCCGAGAACGAGGGATCGGGGCAGTCTGGCGGTCATGCAGCTCGTCCTCGTCCACTCGCCGGCCCTGGGTCCGGGCTCGTGGCGGTGGGTGGCCGACGTCCTGGCCGATCGGGGCCACGAGGTCGTCGTGCCGGACCGGCGCGGTGCGATGGCGACGGGCGACCCCGCCGCGTTCGTCGCCGCGGCCGCGGCCGACCCCAGCTCGCCTTCCGGAGGTCGCGTCGATGCGGTCGTCGGCCACAGCGGTGCCGGTCCTCTGCTCCCGGCGATTGCCGAGCGCACCGCCACACGATGCGTCTTCGTCGACGCCGGGTTGCCGGTCGACGGTCCGGATCCGTTCCTCGACCGGCTCCGGGACCTCGCCGTCGACGGAGTGCTGCCGCCGTGGTCGACGTGGTTCGGGCCGGACGTCCTGGCGACGTTGGTGCCCGACCCGGCGCACCGGACGGCCATCGAGGCCGACGAGCCCCGGGTGCCCCTCGCCTTCTACGAGGCGCAACGGCCGCGTGTCCCGCTCCCGGCGCAGGCGGGCTACGTCCTGCTGAGCGAGGCCTATCGGGCCGAGGCCGATCGGGCCGCCGCCCTCGGCTGGGCCGTGGTCGAGCACCCGAGCACCCACCTCGGCCTCGTCACCGATCCCGACGGCGTGGCCGACGCAATCCTGGAGGTGCTCGCCTGACCGTTCGGCCAGACTCCTGCGCGATGGGCGACGCTGAGGTGGATCCGGCCGACTTCTACACCGGGTTGGTGGCCCGGCTGTACGCACCGCTGCGGTCGGTCGATCCCGACCCGGCGCCCTACGCCGCCTTCATCACCGCGGTCGGCCAGCCGGCGCTGGAGCTGGGGTGCGGCGACGGCGACCCGCTGCTCGACCTGGTGGCGCAGGGCCTCGACGTCGAGGGGCTGGACAGCTCGGCCGAGATGCTCGACCGCGCCCGGAGCCGGGCGGCCGAGCGGGACCTGGCCGTCACCCTTCACCACTCCCCCATGGAGGCCATGGACCTGGGGCGCCAGTACCGGTCGATCTTCCTGGCCGGGCCGACGCTCAACCTGGTGCTCGACGACGCCCTGGTGGCTGCCGCGCTCGGGCGCATCCACGACCACCTGGAGCCGGGTGGGTCGGCGCTGATCCCCCTGTTCGTGCCCGAGGACGAGACCGACCGGATCGGCGAGGTGTCCGAGTCGGGGACGATGCGGATCACCCGCCTGGCGTGCGAGCGCGACGAGGAGGCCCAGCGCCAGGCCGTCGTCATCCGCTACGAGGACGGCGACGAGTCGGAGGAGCGCCCGTGGACCCTCCACTGGCACACCCAGGACCAGTTCCGGTCCCTGGCCGAGGCCGCCGGGCTGACCGTGGCGGCGATCATGGCCCCCGACGGCCGCCAGGCCGCTCCCGACGCCGACCAGTTCGTCTTCTGGCTGACGAAGCCATGACCCAGTTCGCCTATGGGTTGGGCGAGGGTTGCTGGCCGCGGACCAACGTGCCGGGGTGGGCGCCGGTGGGCCGGCCGGACTCGAAGGTGGGGGTGCCGGCCTTGACCGTCATGACGTAGCCGGTGGCGTCCTGGACGAGGCGGCGACCGCCGGCGGGGAGGTCGTGGGCGATGCGGGGCGGGGCGCAGCCCAGGGCGTCGAGGTCGATGAGGTTGACGTCGGCCAGGTGTCCGGGCACCAGCAGCCCGCGGTCGCGCCAGCCGACGTGCTCGGCCGTGCGGCGGGTGAGGTGGTGCACGACCTGCTGGATCGGCAGCGGCGGGCCGTCACGGCGGTCGCGGGCCCACACGGTGAGGAACGACGTCGTCGACGAGGCGTCGCAGATCGCCCCGCAGTGGGCCCCGGCGTCGGACAGGCCGAACAGGGCCAGCGGCGACGTGATCATCTCGTGGACGTCGGCCAGCGATCCGTGGGCGAAGTTGAACAGCGGCAGGTAGAGCAGCTGCGTGCCGTCACGTTCGAGCAGCGCGTCGTAGACCATCTCCGCCGGGTCGGCGCCGGCCGCGGCGGCG
>DATHEV010000151.1:0-3729 GCA_035318405.1 Iamia sp. | reverse complement strand
CCACCGAGACCGAAGACGTCGATGAGCGGGATCTCGGGGATCTTCATGTCCGGGGTGGGTACGCCCACCAGGACGACCGTGCCGGCGAGGTCACGGGCGTAGAACGCCTGCTTCCAGGTCTCGGGACGGCCGACCGCGTCGATCACGACGTCGGCCCCGAAGCCGCCGGTGAACGCCTGGATCGCCTCGACGGCGTCCTGCTCCGAGCTGTTCACGGTGTGCGTGGCACCGAGGCCGGTGGCCCACTCGAGCTTCTTCGGGTCGAGGTCGACGGCGACGATCGTGCGGGCGCCGGCGAGCTTGGCGCCGGCGATGGCGGCGTCGCCCACCCCGCCGCAGCCGAAGACGGCGACGGTGTCGGCCGCGGTGACCTGGCCGGTGTTGATCGCCGCGCCCAGACCGGCCATCACGCCGCAGCCGAGCAGCCCGACGGCCTCGGGCCGAGCCTTCGGATCGACCTTGGTGGCCTGGCCGGCGGCGACGAGCGTCTTCTCGGCGAAGGCGCCGATGCCCAGCGCCGGGCTGAGCTCGACGCCGTCGAGGGTCATCTTCTGGGTGGCGTTGTGGGTGGCGAAGCAGAGGTGGGTACGTCCGCGCTTGCAGGCCCGGCACTCGCCGCACACGGCCCGCCAGTTGAGGACGACGAAGTCGCCGGGGGCGATGTCGGTGACGTCGTCGCCCACCGCCTCGACGATGCCGGCCGCCTCGTGCCCGAGCAGGAAGGGGAAGTCGTCGTTGATCCCACCCTCCCGGTAGTGGAGGTCGGTGTGGCAGACCCCGCACGCCTGGACCCGGACGAGGGCCTCGCCGGGCCCGGGGTCCGGGACCGAGATCGTCTCGACCCGGACCGGTTCGCCCTTGGCCGTGGCCACCACCGCTCGCACCTCGTGCGCCATCCGCATCCCTCTCACTCGTCGCCGACCGGACCATCGGTCCGCTCGCCGCACCGTACCCATTCGGGCGAGGGGGATGCCCACGACGTGGCTACCGTCGGCCGCGTGACCGGCGATCGACCCGACCCCCGCGGCGCCCGGTGGACCGAGCTGACCGGTGAGGCCAGGGGGTCGACCTATGACGCCCGGTGGGAGCAGCTGGCGGCCGAGGGGGTGTCGGTCCACGGCGAGGCCGACCTGGTGTGGGATCTGCTCGCGCCCCGCCGGGCCCACGACCCGGACACGCCGCCCCTGGTGCTCGACGCCGGGTGCGGCACGGGCCGGGTGGCGATCGAGCTGGCCCGCCGGGGCGCGGAGGCGGTCGGCGTCGACCGCGATGCCGACCTCCTGGCCGCGGCCCGGGCCAAGGCCCCGGACCTCCGCTGGATCACGGCCGACCTCCGGGACCTGGGCCACGTCGCCCCCGCCCGGTCGGTGGACCTGGCCGTGCTGGCGGGCAACGTCCTCGTCTTCGTCGACCCCGGGTCCGAGCGATCCGTCCTCGGCGAGGTCGCCGCCACCCTGCGCCCCGGCGGCCTGCTCGTGGCCGGCTTCCAGGTCCGCCCGGGCGGATACGGGCCCACCGCCCTGGACGCCGACGCCGCCCGCTGCGGGCTCCGGCTCGGCGACCGCTGGTCGACCTGGGACCGCGCACCCTGGTCCGCGGGCACCGACTACCAGGTCAGCGTGCACGTCGTGGATGCTGTCCCATCGGGGTGAGCCCACCCCACCCCCGAAGCGTAAGGGTTGCTTGACAGGCACCCCCACGGGGGCGAGGATGCGGTCGTGCTCGTGTGCCACTGCCGAGCGGTCAACGACCGCCAGATCGAGGCCGCCGCCCTGTGCGGGGCCACGACGGTGCGCGAGATCGTCTCGGCGTGTGGCGCCGGCGGCGTGTGCGGTGGCTGCCGCCCGGCCATCGAGGAGATCCTCGACGAGACCGCCGTCGCCCTCCCCACCACCCGCATCGCCGCCGTCGCCTGACAGCGCGTCCGCCCTGGTAGGGGTGCTTGTCCCCCGCCGGTCAGGCGACCCCGTGCGGGGGCTGACAGGCATCCCACACACCGGCCGAGGCGAGCATGATGGTCGGGTACGCCCCCATCCGTAGGAGACACCAGTGCAGGGTGACCCGGCCATCATCGAGATCCTCAACGAGGTCCTGACCGCCGAGCTGACCGCGGTCAACCAGTACTGGGTCCACTACCGGATGCTGGACAACTGGGGCCTCAAGCGCCTCGCCGGCCACGCTCGCGAAGAGTCGATCGACGAGATGAAGGACGCCGATCGCATCATCGAGCGGATCCTCTTCCTCGACGGCGTGCCCAACATGCAGCGGCTCAACCCGGTGCGGGTGGGCGAGACCGTCCCCGAGCAGCTGGCCTCGGACCTGGCCGTCGAGCAGGCCGCCGTCGAGCGCTACAACCGGGGCATCGCCCTGTGCGTCGAGAGGGGCGACAACGGCACCCGCCACCTCTTCGAGGAGCACCTGGTCAGCGAGGAGGAGCACCTCGACTGGATCGAGGCCCAGCTCACCCTGATCGACACGATCGGCCTCGAGCGCTACCTGGCCGAGCAGATCCACGGCGAGGACTGACCCACCTGGGTTCTCGTGGAGGCTCGCGGGTAGCGGGTCGGGCATGAACCCGGTCCGCACGCTCGCCCGCCCCCTGCTCGCCTCGGTGTTCGTGACCGGGGGCATCGACATGCTGCGCAACGCCTCGGCCCTGGCCCCGACGGCCGAGCCGGTGGTCAAGAAGGTCGTCGAGACGGCCCAGCCCGCCGTCGACCGGGCCACCGAGGCCGCCGGTCCCGCCATCGAGACGGCCGCCGAGAAGGTGGTCGACCTGGCCGAGCAGGCCTCCGAGGCGGTGGGCGACACGGCCCCGCCGCTGGCCGACCTGGCCGATCAGGCGGCCGACGCCGTCCGCCCCCGGGCCGGGTCGAACGACGACGCCCTGCTGCCGGGCTCGCAGCCCTCGTCGTCGGCGCCGCCGCACCTCGACCTGCCCGACGACCCCGAGCTGATGACCAAGATCAGCGGCGGGGTCATGGTCGGCGCCGGGATCCTCCTCGCCCTCGGCAAGTTGCCCCGGCTGTCGGCCGCCGCCCTGGCCGCCACGTTGATCCCCACCACCTTCGCCGGCCACCGGTTCTGGGAGATCGACGACGCCGAGGAGCGGGCCGCCCAGCAGGTCCACTTCTTCAAGAACGTCGGCCTGCTCGGGGGCCTGGCCCTCGCCGCCATCGACACCGAGGGCCGTCCCGGGGTCGCCTGGCGGGCCCAGCACGCCGGCCGGTCCGCCAAGGCCGCCGTGGCCGACGCCCGGTCGACCGTCGCCGACGCCCTGCCGGGCTAGACCGCCAAGCGCCCGGCTCGACCAAGGGGGTGGACACCCGCACGCTCGGCCGTCTCCCCGGCTGATCCGGCCTGATCCGGCCTCCCCGCCGGCTCGCCGGCCGGCCTCGGCCGCAGGGGGGAGGCCACCCCCTTCCGGCGAGGGTCACAGAACCCCTCCGACCAGGGCCGATAGGTTCACAGGGTGGCCGACCCCGGCACGGGCCTACGCGTCCTCCTCGACCGGTACGAGCTTCGTGACCAGGTCGGCGTCGGTGGCATGGGAGAGGTCTGGCTCGGGTGGGATCGCCGGCTCCAGCGCGATGTCGCCGTCAAGCTCCTCCTGCCCCAGCTCTCCGACGAGCCCGCCTTCCGCACCCGCTTCGAGGTCGAGGCCCGCGCCGCGGCAGCGCTGGAGCACCCCAACGTGGTGCGCGTCTTCGACATCGACGACGACGGCGG
>DATHEV010000150.1:0-3404 GCA_035318405.1 Iamia sp. | reverse complement strand
AGGCGCTGACGATGCCGACGTTGCCGCCCGTCTCGCGTCCCCGGACCATGAACGTTGCCAGGATGGAGTCCCACAGACTCCGGGCGTGGCCTTCGGGGCTGGGGGTGGCGCTGCGGAACCGATAGCGGAAGCCCACGTCGGACGAGAGCTCCAAGTTGTAGAGCGACGTCAGATCGGCGGTCTGGATCGGCGTGAGGAAGACGTGCCGGCCGGTGAGCGACGCCCCCTTCACCGTCTCGATGGACGGTGAAGGGGGGAGGGCGTCCGTCACGGGTAGGGCGGACCCTGGTCGATGCGCATCTCCGGCCACGTCCCACCGCCGGGCTGGAGGATCTTCCAGATCCCGACGTCGGGCGCAGTCAGCTTCATGGCGAAGACGTCCTGGTCGGCGCACCCGTCGTAGTACTTGTACAAGGTGCCCACCGCGCTGACGCCACCGAGGAAGTTCTCGCGGGCGTACTCCATCTCGAACCAGGTGCTCGAGCCGACGATGCCGTCACCGGTCTGCGTGACGTCGTACATCTGCTGCCAGTCGATCACGAGGTCGCGGTCGGGATGGTTGTCGTACTTCCCGTCCCGGGTGAAGTTGTAGTGGTGGTGGACGCCACTCGACGAGAACCAGTTCGTGCAGCTGACCGGCGGGAAGTACTTGGCGGCCGTCTCCACGCCGAGGACGAGGTTGCTCCAGTCCGAGTAGTTGATGCCGACCCAGCAGTTCTGCTCCCAGAGATCCTGGAACGCCCGCTGGCGGCAGCCGCTCGGGCGCCAGTCCTCCGGCTCATCCCCCTGGGCGGAGGCGACCGACGGATCGACGACGAACACGGCGGCGACGGCGATGGGCAATGCCGCGGCAGCGGCGATCCTTCTAGCGCGCACGGTGCGCTCCTTCGGCGATGTCGACGACCAGCTGCTCGTAGGGTGCGTGCTCCTCGGGGGAGCCTTCATCGAGGCCCCTCTCCCCGGCCTGGAGCGTCATGTAGAGGACCTTCACGAGGTCGCCCTCGGGCGACACGTGGATCACCTCGTAGCCGGTGGTGAACCCGTCCGGCCCGTCGGGGCGGTTGATCGTGACCAGCTCGCCCTTCTCGGTCTTCTCGTAGGTGCCGAGTCGATCCTCATCCGGTGTGCCCTCGGGGGGGAGGATCGCCACCGGGTGCTGAAGGGTCTGCCACGTCACCGAGATCCGACCCGTCGGCGTGTCGAGCATCACGCGCACGATGTCCATGCCCTCGGTGACGCCCGCCCGGACGGTGTCGATGGTCGTCTCGGTCGGCACCATCCGGCGGACCTGCTCGATCAGGGCCCGGTCGGCCTCGGTGAGCTCGCGAGCCTCCGACGACGGTTCGGCTTCGGGGTCCGGCGGGGGCGCATCCTTGGATCCCTCGCGGACGAGCCACGTCGGCCCCGCCACCGCCGCGGGCGCCGATGTGGCCCCGGGCTCGGAAGAGGATTCCGCCCCGTCGTCCGAGGACGCTTGCGCCCCCTTGTCAGCGGTGACGACGGGGTCGCTTGCACATGCGACTCCACCGACGGCCAGCGCAAGCACCGGCACCACCGCGAAGATGAACCTTCGCGTCATCGAACCCTCCCAGGGGTCGTGTCGCCCCGCTGACGACGGCCGCACCATCGCACGGCCGCCGCACCCCGTCAACAAAGCCGTCAGCCCTTGACCGCATCGGTAGTCTCCGTCGGCGCACCTCAGGCAGGGGCGGCGCAGCATCCGGAAGGGGTGACGGTGGGCTTCTTCGGCGATCGGGTGCGTGGGCGCGCGTCCACGGGGCGGTGGCGGCGTTCGGCGCTGGCGGTGGTGGTGCTGGCCGGGACGCTGGGCTCGGGCGCGCCCGCCGTGGCGCAGGTGTCCCCGCCCCCGGCCGAACCGGGCGACCTGGAGGCCGACGCTCTCGCCGCCGAGCTGGGAGAGGACTGGTACACCTCCGCCGACGTGGTCGTCCACGCCACGATGGACGAGGAGGGCTACCACCTCTACACCGGCCTCGAGCGGGAGGGGTTCGCCTGGCGCCCTCTGGCCACCATCCGCCCGGGCGGCGGCACGGACTGGGACTGGACCGGCTACCACTGCCGGTCCGCGTCGGGTCGCTACGTCGCCGCCGTCGTCGCTCCTGCCGCCGCCGCCAACCGGCCGGCGATGCGAGACCGGGGCGCGATGGCCTACGTAATCGACATCGAGACCCAAGAGGTCTCCCCCGTCGTCGCCGGTGTGGCCTTGAAGTACCACACGCCCGGCTGCGGCGCCGACGACATGGTCGCCTTCAGCCGCAACCTGGGCGAGAACCAGGCGCAGACCGAGGCCATCACGGTCGACATGGCCACCCGGACGGTGACGCGCACCGACGACGTGGCCGGCCAGGTGACCTCCATCCTCCCCACCGACGCCGGACCGGTGGGAGCCATGGGCACCACCATCGTGCGGCTCGGTGGCGAGGAGCCCGAGGTGCTCGCGACCGTACCGGAGGCACCGTTCTCGTTGGCCACGTCGTCCGAGGGCATCGACTTCCTGACGATGGGCGGCTGGGACGCGGCCGACGACGAGTCGTCGACCGGTGCCACCACGGCCACGGCGTGGAACGTGCCGGCGGGCGGGGGCGAGGCCGAGGTGGTGGCCCGCGGCCCGGCCGCCGACCTCCGTCTCTACGATGCGGCCGCCTCGGTCGTCCTGGTGGGCGCCACCGAGCAGGTGGCGATCGGAGAACGCCTCGTCCTCGACGCTCCGGCGGCGCCGGCGGAGGCGGTCTCTCGCGAGGCCGACCTGCTGCTGGCCGAGGGCGACGCCACTGCGCCCCTCGGCGTCGAGCTCCACGTGCCCGCCACGGGCGCCCAGCTCGAGCGGAGCGACCCAGGGACCGGGACCGTCGCCGAGGACCTCCCGACCGCCAGTGGCCCCCGCAGCCGGTCTCGGCCGACACCCCGCGCCGACACGTCGACCCCGGTCTGCGCCGTGCCCCGCAACGACCCGAGCAAGCAAGCCTTCCAGGCGACCAACGAGCAGATCGACTGGGCGGTGAAGCAGGCGTCGGCCGGCAACCTCGGGTCGATCTCCACCGAGTTCCAAGGTCCCTCGTACGCGGGCCTGCCCGGTCTGCGGGTCCCGGCGCTGGTGATGAACGGCGTGCTCGCCCAGGAGTCGGCGTACCGCCACGCCTCCCGCCGGGCGCTGCCGGGTCTCGGCGGGAACCCCAGCATCTCCGACTACTACGGAACCGGGGGCGCCTCGATCGACGTGTTCGACTACGACGACGCCGACTGCGGCTACGGCGTCGCCCAGGTGACGACCGGGATGCGAGCGGACGAGGTCAACACCCCCTACTCGGCGTCCCAGCAGGCCCGGATCGCCACCGACTACAAGACCAACATCGCCGCCGGGATGAAGATCCTGCGGACCAAGT